>JAJFUN010000014.1 GCA_021372375.1 Pelosinus sp.
ACAACTGACGTAACTGGCGTAATCACTTTACCGGATGGTGTAGAAATGGTAATGCCTGGCGACAACATTCAAATGGATTGTGAGCTTATCACGCCAATCGCAATGGAAGAAGGTCTCCGCTTTGCAATTCGTGAAGGCGGCCGTACTGTTGGTGCTGGTGTTGTAACTGCAATCAATGCATAAGATTTAAAAAATGTGACATAGTAATACACAAAATATAAAACAGGGGGCATTCCCCTGTTTTATATATGACTCCGGCGCGGGGAAAATGAATTTTATGACACATCCGGTAGAGTGGAGTATTGACATGTCGTTTAGATTATGCTAGATTATATAAGTGACATTTTGAATATTGTTATATATACAGGTAAGAGAGGTGTACAGTAATGCGTAACGCGGTAACATTGGCTTGCTCTGAATGCAAACAGCGCAATTATCAGACCAATAAAAACAAGAAGAATGATCCTGATAGAATAGAGTTCAATAAATATTGCAAATTCTGCAAAAAACACACTTTGCATAAAGAAACGAAATAAGCGTTTCATTTTAGGGGTATAGCTCAATTGGTAGAGTAGCGGTCTCCAAAACCGTTGGTTGAGGGTTCAAGTCCTTCTGCCCCTGCCAAAGTTTTTTGCGTAGCAGTATAACATGGGGATGTGAGAGAATGTCAGCCCAGGAAGCGGCTATTCCAAATAACTCTTCACGAGTAAAAAAATTTGTCCGAGAAGTTAAGGCAGAACTTAAAAAAGTATCATGGCCTAATAGACAGGAACTGGTTTCTTATACAGGGATTGTTTTTGTTGCTACTATTTTAGTTGCCTTTATGATTTCTGGCGTAGACTGGTTTTTTAGTAATTTACTTCATCTCATTATAAACAAGTAGGTTAAGGGGGTGGGGGACGTAGATTAGCGTCCCTTATGGCGATGGAATCCGAAAAAAATTGGTATGTAATCCATACATATTCCGGCTATGAAAATAAGGTAAAAGCAAATCTTGAACGTAAGGTTCATTCAATGGCAATGGAAAACGAAATCTTTCGTATCCTTGTTCCCATGGAAGATGAAGTGGAAGTAAAGGATGGCAAGAAGAAAGTTACCAAGAAAAAGGTTTTCCCGGGGTATGTACTGGTAGAAATGATAGTAACTGACAGATCATGGTATGTTGTGCGTAACACACCAGGTGTGACTGGCTTTGTGGGTTCCGGAACTAAGCCTATACCACTTACTGCAGCTGAAGTAAAACACATCCTGAAATCTATGGGTATAGAAGAGGTTAAACCAAAACTTGATATTGAAGTCTCGCAGCCAGTGCGCATTATTTCAGGCGCATTTGAAAACTGGTCGGCTACGGTACTGGAGGTTCACCATGAACGTGCCAAGCTAAAAGTGCTTGTTAATATGTTTGGACGTGAAACCCCGGTAGAATTAGATTTTTCACAAGTTGAAAAAATATAGAAGTAAGATATTCCGGTTATTATCTTATAGAGACTGTTATTTTGTAGCAGGCTCTTAGAAAAACCGTAGTGTTGCAAGTGGGAGGGTAATAAACCCGTTATACCACATTTTGTATATAAGGAGGTGTAATCGATGGCTAAAAAAGTTGTGAAACTCGTCAAATTGCAAGTTCCTGGTGGTAAAGCTACTCCGGCGCCTCCGGTAGGCCCTGCATTAGGCCAAGCTGGTGTAAATATTATGGCGTTTGTTAAGGAGTTTAATGAAAGAACAGCTGCACAGGCTGGATTGATTATTCCGGTAGAAATTACCGTATTTGAAGATAGATCATTCACTTTTGTTACTAAAACTCCGCCGGCAGCTGTACTGCTCAAAAAGGCTGCAGGACTTGAAACTGCTTCAGGCGAGCCTAATAAGAAAAAAGTTGCTAAACTGCCTCGCGCCAAAGTACGTGAGATTGCTGAAAGCAAAATGCAGGATTTGAATGCTGCTAATGTTGAATCTGCTATGCGTATGATTGAAGGTACTGCTCGTAGCATGGGGATTGACATTGTTGACTAACCACGGGTGATTGTTAAAGGTTAGTAGCTTTTAACAGGTCTGTATGTGGGAGGATTATCCGCTAATACCACAATTGTAAAGGAGTTTTGCAGATGTCAAAACATGGTAAGAAATATCAGGAAGCAGCAAAACTAGTTGAACAAGATAAATTGTACGACTTTGATGAAGCTGTGAGTGTTATAAAGAAAACGGCTAGTGCTAAATTCGACGAAACTGTTGAAATTGCAGTAAGACTGGGTGTTGACCCGAAATATGCTGATCAGCAGGTTCGCGGTGCAGTTGTACTGCCGAACGGTACTGGTAAAACTCAGCGTGTCCTTGTTTTCGCCAAAGGCGAAAAAGCTAAGGAAGCAGAAGCTGCTGGTGCAGATTTTGTAGGTGCTGAAGATTTTGTGGAAAAAATTCAAGGTGGCTGGGCTGATTTTGATGTAGCAGTTGCTACACCGGATATGATGGGCACGGTTGGTCGTCTTGGTAAAATTCTTGGACCGAAAGGTTTAATGCCAAACCCGAAAGTGGGTACGGTAACCATGGATTTGACCAAAGCGGTAAAAGAAATTAAAGCAGGTAAAATTGAGTATCGTACTGATAAAGCAGGCAATATTCATGCTCCTGTTGGCAAAGCTTCTTTTGACGAAGCAAAATTATTGGAAAATGTCAGAGTTTTAATTGATACGCTCAATAAGGTAAAACCTGCTGCAGCAAAAGGTCAATATATGCGTAGCATTACCTTGAGCACGACAATGGGACCTGGCGTAAAAGTTAACCCGTTGAAGGCCCCCGGCAAAAAAGAATAGCTAGCAGTTAGTTGAAAACTGCTTTGATATAGGCTGTAGACAGCAGGTACTTTTTGTATAAGGATGTGAATCCGCCTGCCGAGGTCGGGGAAAGTATGGTTTATCCATGCGGCCTCCGGTTGTGTACAGCCGGGAGGCCGTTTGTTTTTGGTATTAGTAATAGGCTGATACAAAATGCACAGATGCTAGGCGCGATGAGGAGCACAGCGGAGTCGTACTATGCGTATGTCGAAGTGAGCACCGCAGGTCGAGCGACGCAGATGGGCGTTTTGTAGCAGACTAATATAATCCTATTTAGGGAGGTGTATATAGTGGCTGTTACAGCAGAAAAGAAAGAATTAGTAGCTGAACTGAAAGCAAAGTTAGCTGACACCAAAGGTGCAGTACTTACTAACTACCGTGGTTTGACTGTTGCACAGGATACGCAGCTTCGTCGTAAATTGCGTGAAGCAGGCGTGGAATATCGTGTAATTAAAAACACTATGACTCGCATTGCCGCAAACGAAGCGGGCATTGAAGGCTTAGATGCTTATCTGGAAGGACCGACAGCAATTGCACTTTCGGTAACTGATCCGGTTGCACCTGCTAAAATTATTTCTGACTTTATTAAAGAAACTAAAACTGAGGCTTTGGAAGTAAAGGCCGGTTTGGTTGAAGGTCAGGTAATTGATGCGGCAAGTGTAAAAGCGCTGGCCAATTTGCCACCGCGCGAAGTACTCATTGCCAAAGCACTCGGCAGCATGCAAGCGCCGATTTCTGGTTTTGTCAATGTACTTCAAGGTACTATCCGCAATGTTGTGTATGCGCTTGAAGCCGTACGCAAGCAGAAAGAATCTGCTTAATTAGTAAAAATTAAATTAATGAAATTTATGGAGGTATTTTAAAATGACTAAAGAAGAAATTATGCAAGCGATTGAGAACATGACTGTTCTTGAATTATCCGAATTGGTGAAAGCTCTGGAAGAAAAATTTGGCGTATCTGCAGCTGCTCCTGTAGCTGTAGCAGCTGCTCCTGCAGCTGGCGGTGCTGCTGCTGCTGAAGAAAAAACTGAATTTGATGTTGTTCTTGCCAGTGCTGGCGGTAGCAAAATCAACGTAATCAAAGTTGTTCGCGAAGTTACCGGTCTTGGCCTCAAAGAAGCTAAAGAATTGGTCGACGGCGCTCCTAAAGCTATTAAAGAAAAAGTTGCTAAAGCTGATGCTGACGCTATCAAAGCTAAACTTGAAGAAGCTGGCGCAACTGTTGAAGTTAAATAAGATTTTATCTTGTAAAAAAGAGCCCATTGGGCTCTTTTTTATTTCAGAAAATATAAAGCTCTAGAGCCTAAGAAGTTAGGCCTTGAAGAGTTGTGATTTAAAAAGTCCCCTCTAGAGAGGGGTGGCGCGTGAGCGACGGGGTGTGTTGGTATTGACAAGTTAATAAGAAAAAACTTACTCCAAAAACAACACAACCCGCCCTTCGGGCACCCCTCTCTAGAGGGGAACTAAGGCAAAATGCCGGTCTTAAGACTATACGATTTTTCATCAAAAAACTCATGCTATAAATTATAATTTGTTGACATATTGCAAGTGGTGTGATATCATTACTAAATGCGGTATGAGATTTTAAATGAAGTTTTATGCCTAAATGGCTTTTTTAAGCAAATATGTATAAAACCTTGATTGGCAGGAAATAGTAATATAATGGAAGACGGAAATGCTTTTTGTAATGAGAAAGCGTAGATTGCTAAAAGCTAACAAGGTAAGGCGAGGTTTTTCTTCAGATAAATGACCTTGCTTATTTTTGCATTTATTGTGCTTATTATTAGTTTATACTGCAAATAACATTCTATCTTTCGTACCCAAAATCCTCTATTTTAGATTTTAAATTTCGATTAGTTGATAAAGTCCACTCTATTCGCAGACCTTCAAATAGTCGTAAGCATGAAATCTAATCAAGAGAACGGCGGCGAAAGTTAATAGAAAGATTGTTCTAAAATTAGTTCAAATAGGGCTAAGGGGTGAAAGCTTTAATGTTCAATCCTGTTCCGGTGGGCAAAAGAAACAGATATAGTTATGCCAAAATCAGAGAAGTACTGGACATGCCCAACCTTATCGAGATTCAAAAAAATTCTTATGTTTGGTTTCTCAAGGAAGGGCTGCAGGAAATTTTCCGTGATATTTCGCCAATACAGGACTTTACAGGTAATTTAGTTCTGTCATTCGAAACTTTCACATTAGGTGAACCTAAATATGAAGTTGAGGAATGTAAAGAGCGGGATGTAACGTATTCCGCACCACTTCGTGTGAATGTGCGTTTGATTAACCGCGAAACCGGTGAAATCAAAGAACAAGAAGTGTTTATGGGCGATTTTCCGCTTATGACTGATACTGGTACATTTATCATCAACGGCGCGGAACGTGTTATCGTTAGTCAGCTGGTACGTTCTCCGGGTGCCTATTATGGGGAAACCATTGATGCCAGCGGGAAGAAACTCTATTCCGCTACAGTTATACCAAATCGTGGTGCTTGGTTAGAACTTGAGACAGATGCAAATGACGTCATATCCGTGCGTGTTGATAGGACACGCAAATTGCCTGTAACGGTACTTATTCGTGCACTAGGATATGCTTCGAATGCAGCTATTGCCGAGCTTTTTGATGAGGATGTGCGCATTCGGGCCACGCTAGAAAGAGATAATACAGATACCAAAGACGCAGCACTTGTGGAAATCTATAAACGTCTGCGTCCAGGTGAACCTCCTACGGTAGAAAATGCTACCCAGCTATTAGAATCGTTATTTTTTGATCCAAAACGTTATGATTTGGCGACAGTTGGCCGCTATAAACTAACGAAAAAATTGGGCTGGCGTTCACGCCTTATGGGTAAGACGCTTGATCAATCTATAGTTAACGAAGAAACCGGCGAAATTGTTGTGGAAGCCGGAACCGTAATAAACGAAGATATTATTAATAAGATTCAAGAAAGCAAGGCTTTTGCTGATGATGCGGCTTGTGAAGTAAGAATCCGTCAAAAAGACGGATCAAATATTAAAGTAATCTGCAATTCGACGCTACCCTATATTCACCGCACAATTACGCGGGAAGATATTATTGCATCAATCAGCTATTTACTTAACCTAATGGAGGGTCATGGCAACACAGATGATATTGACCATTTAGGTAATCGGCGGCTCCGCTCAGTTGGTGAACTTTTACAAAATCAGTTCCGTATCGGCTTATCCAGAATGGAACGGGTCGTGAAAGAACGTATGACCATTCAGGATGTAGAAGTCATTACACCACAGGCACTTATTAATATTCGGCCGGTAGTAGCTGCTATTAAAGAATTTTTTGGTTCCAGTCAGTTGTCACAGTTTATGGATCAAACTAATCCGCTGGCGGAACTTACTCATAAACGTCGTCTGAGTGCCTTGGGACCAGGTGGTCTTAGTCGTGAACGCGCTGGTTTTGAAGTGCGTGATGTGCATCACTCTCACTATGGCCGCATGTGTCCGATAGAAACGCCGGAGGGTCCAAACATTGGGCTTATCGGTTCACTTTCTACATTTGGACGTATCAATCAATTTGGCTTTATTGAAACTCCTTACCGTCGCATTGACAAGGTAAATAAGAAGATTACTGAGGATGTACGCTACCTGACTGCTGATGAAGAAGACGAATTTATCGTGGCGCAGGCTAATGAGGCAATGACTGAGGATGGCTGGTTTAAAGAACCCCGCGTTTACGTGCGTTTTCGCCATGAAGTACTCTTAAGACCTGCTGAACAGGTAGATTATATGGATGTTTCGCCAAAACAGGTTGTGTCTATCGCAACAGCCATGATTCCATTTCTCGAGAATGATGATGCTAACCGCGCACTTATGGGTGCGAATATGCAGCGTCAGGCTGTACCCTTACTTCGGGCTCAGGCTCCGCTTGTTGGTACTGGTATGGAATATAAGGCAGCACGTGATTCAGGCGTTTGTGTACTGGCCAGAAATGCTGGCGTTGTTGAAAAAGTAACCGCTCTTGAAATTCATATTCGCACAATTAACGGCGGACGTGATAAATATAAACTCTTGAAATTTAAGCGTTCTAACCAAGGGACCTGCATTAATCAAAAACCAATTGTCTATAAAGGCGAAAAAGTAGACAAAGGCCAGACCTTAGCAGATGGTCCATCAACCGATAAAGGCGAATTGGCACTTGGGTTTAATGTGGTAGTTGCGTTCATGCCGTGGGAAGGCTACAACTACGAGGATGCTATACTCCTCAGTGAACGTTTAGTAAAGGAAGATGTCTTTACCTCGATACATATTGAAGAATACGAATGTGATGCTAGAGACACCAAATTAGGACCGGAAGAAATTACGCGGGATATTCCTAATGTAGCAGAAGAAGTTCTGAGAGATTTGGATGATCGCGGTATTATTCGTATAGGCGCTGAAGTACGTCCAGGCGATATTCTTGTCGGCAAGGTTACGCCTAAAGGAGAAACTGAGCTTACGGCTGAAGAACGTCTCTTAAGGGCTATATTCGGTGAAAAAGCCCGTGAGGTGCGGGATACTTCGCTTAGAGTACCTCATGGTGAAGCCGGTAAAATTATTGACGTTAAAGTATTTAGCGCAGAAAATGGCGATGAATTGCCGCCTGGTGTAAATCATCTTGTGCGCGTGCACATTTGCCAGAAACGTAAAATCTCAGAAGGCGATAAAATGGCTGGCCGTCATGGTAACAAGGGTGTTGTATCGCGTATCATGAGGGAAGAAGACATGCCGTTCCTGCCCGACGGCAATCCTGTTCAGGTTGTGCTTAATCCACTTGGCGTTCCGTCTCGTATGAATATCGGGCAGGTGCTTGAAACACATTTAGGTATGGCAGCTAAAGCCTTTGGTATGCAGATTAAGGCGATGGATCCTACAGTTGAAGAGAGACTGCGCTCAATCGGCTATGATGTTGATACACATGGTCTGCCTAAGCCTGATGTGGCCGGAATTCATTTGGCCACGCCGGTATTTGATGGAGCTAGAGAAGACGAAGTGTTTAAAACTTTGAAGGCGGCCGGTCTTTCTGAAGATGGCAAGACAATACTGTACGATGGCCGTACAGGCCAGGCTTTTGATAATCCGGTTACTGTCGGCTGTGTATATATGCTGAAACTGGCTCACTTGGTTGATGATAAAATTCATGCCCGTTCTACAGGACCGTACTCATTGGTTACGCAGCAGCCGCTTGGCGGTAAGGCACAGTTTGGCGGACAGCGCTTTGGTGAAATGGAAGTTTGGGCGCTTGAAGCTTATGGCGCTGCTTATACGCTGCAAGAACTTCTTACCGTTAAGTCGGATGATGTTGTTGGTCGTGTAAAAACATATGAAGCCATCGTAAAAGGCGAAAATGTACCGGAACCAGGTGTACCGGAATCATTTAAGGTACTCATTAAGGAATTGCAGAGTATTGGCCTTGATATCAAGATATTGACGGAAGATGCGCAGGAAATCATGATTCGTGAAACAGATGATGATGTGCATGAGACGGCGAAGGAACTAGAGCTCAGCCTCGGCGTTGAAGATGTTCGTCCGGCGGTTCGTGAAACTAAGCCTGCTGATATTGAATCAGATATGGTTGATGAGCTTGCAAATAGTGATGATCTAGAGTCAAGTGAAGAAGAAATAGATATTATCGCTGAAATTGGCGGTATGGGTGATGATAAGTTCGCTGCCGATGATGATGACATTGATATTTTAGCTAAAAAGAGCCTCAAAAAAGGCAAGGATAAGGCTAAAAAAATTCGGACGAATGACTATTTAGACGAGCTTAATGACGATCCCGAATAAATGTAAAGGGAGTGATACCCCTGTTGGATGTAAATAATTTTGATTCTATGCGTATCGGTATAGCTTCTCCTGAGCAGATTCGCAAATGGTCACATGGGGAAGTAAAGAAACCGGAAACAATAAATTACCGTACACTTAAACCAGAACGGGAAGGGCTCTTTTGTGAAAAGATTTTTGGACCAACCCGTGACTGGGAATGTCATTGCGGTAAATATAAGCGGATTCGTTATAAGGGTATTGTCTGCGATCGCTGCGGTGTTGAAGTAACACGCTCTAAAGTACGCCGCGATCGTATGGGGCATATTGAACTGGCTGCCCCGGTATCTCATATTTGGTATTTTAAAGGTATACCAAGCCGGATGGGACTAATCCTTGATGTTTCACCGCGTTCGCTGGAAAAGGTACTGTACTTTGCATCATATATAGTACTTGATCCTGGTGATACACCGCTGATGAAAAAACAGCTTCTTAATGAAAATGAATATCGCGAATATCGTGATAAGTATGGTGTAGCCTTTAAAGTAGGCATGGGCGCCGAAGCGGTAAAAGTGCTTTTGCAAGAACTAGATCTAGAAAAAATGACCAAGGAACTCAGACAGGAACTTAAAGAAGTGAGTGGTCAGAGAAGAATTCGGGCTATACGCCGGCTAGAGGTAGTAGAGGCATTCCGCAAATCAGGCAACAAACCTGATTGGATGATTATGGACGTTGTTCCTGTCATTCCGCCTGAACTCAGGCCGATGGTGCAACTTGATGGGGGTAGATTTGCCACCTCTGATTTGAATGACTTGTATCGTCGTGTTATTAACCGCAATAATCGGTTAAAACGACTTTTGGATTTAGGAGCGCCGGATATTATTGTACGCAATGAAAAACGTATGCTGCAGGAAGCCGTTGATGCGCTGATTGATAATGGCCGTCGTGGTCGTCCGGTAACCGGTCCTGGCAATCGTCCACTGAAATCCTTAAGCGATATGCTTAAAGGTAAACAAGGACGATTCCGTCAAAACCTTTTGGGCAAACGTGTTGATTATTCCGGTCGTTCGGTTATCGTTGTTGGTCCAGAACTTAAAATGCATCAATGCGGTCTGCCAAAAGAAATGGCGCTCGAGTTGTTTAAACCGTTTGTTATGAAAAAACTTGTAAATGCAGGCCATGCTCACAATATCAAAAGCGCTAAACGGATGGTGGAAAGGGTAAGACCGGAAGTATGGGATGTTTTAGAGGAAGTTATTAAAGAGCATCCGGTAATGCTAAATCGTGCACCGACCCTGCACAGACTTGGTATCCAGGCTTTTGAACCGGTACTTTCCGAAGGCCGTGCCATCAAACTTCATCCGCTTGTTTGTACAGCATATAATGCTGACTTTGACGGTGACCAGATGGCTGTTCATGTGCCGCTTTCCGCTGAAGCACAATCTGAAGCGCGTCTCTTAATGTTGGCTGCGCATAATATTCTGTCTACTAAAGACGGTAAGCCGGTAACAACTCCTACCCAGGATATGGTTTTGGGTGCTTACTATTTGACAATCGTAAAACCTGGCGCACTTGGTGAAGGTAAAATTATGACAGGTATCAATGAAGCACTTCTTGCCTACCAGCATGATGAGCTTTCCTTACAAGCCATGATTAAAGTGCGGATGACTGTGGGTGGCGTCGAGCAAAAAGTTAATACAACTTTAGGCAGAATGATTTTTAATGAAGCATTGCCAGAAGAAATCCGTCACTATTATACTGAAAAGAATGCTGAGGGCAAGGAAGAACTTGGTCTAGGTCTCTTGATGGATAAAAAACAGCTGGGTAAATTGGTTGCTGAATGTTATCGCATCTTTGGCAGTGACAAAACTTCTAAAGTACTTGACAGTGTCAAGAAATTAGGTTATTCATTTGCCTGCCGTGCCGGTATTACTATTGCTATTTCGGATATTAAAGTTCCGGCTGAGAAAAAAGAAATTCTCGCCGCTGCAGATGCGCAGGTTGATATGGTTGATAAACAATATCGCCGCGGTCTGATTACCGATGATGAACGCTACAAAAAAATCATTACATTATGGACGAAGGCAACAGACGATGTTACGCAGGCCATGATGAAAAACTTAGATAAATTTAATCCGGTATATATGATGGCTACCTCTGGCGCCCGCGGTAACATTCAGCAGCTTAGACAGCTTGCTGGTATGCGCGGCTTGATGGCCGATCCGTCTGGACGAATCATCGATTTGCCGGTAAAAGCCAACTTCCGTGAAGGCCTTACCGTACTCGAGTACTTTACGTCCACACATGGCGCTCGTAAAGGTTTGGCTGATACTGCGCTCAGAACAGCTGACTCAGGCTATTTGACAAGAAGGCTTGTTGATGTGGCGCAGGACGTTATTGTACGTGAAGATGACTGTGATATTATCGGCATCAACTTGGTACGGGAACGGGCTCGTCTTGCACAGTCAAGCTCAAGTGCCATTGGCATGCTGCGTGATACCTTGCTTGGACGCGCTGTCGCCAGTGATATTACAGATATGAAAACCGGCGAAGTGTTATTGCCGCAGGGCACAGTGCTGGATGATGCCAACTTAGGTGTTATCGGCGAACATGCCATACCGGAAATTACGCTGCGCGGCTCCAATGCAGTAGAAGATGATATGAATAGTGGAGTAATTACCGAAACCATTTCTCTCGGTGAGCCGGAAGAAAAGGTTCGCAATTTTATCAAAGAGGCTATGGTTCGTGATATGCTTGGCAAAAATACTATTGATGCAATTACGAATAGTGCCGGTCAGGTGTTAGTGCCTGCAGATACGCCGCTGAGTGAAGAGCATATCGAGGCAATACTTGCCAGTGATGTGCGCGAAGTCAAAGTGCGTCGAAACAACATTAAAGGTATTGTTGTTGAAGCCATAAAGGAAAGCGGCGGCATTATCGAACCGCTTAAGGACCGGATTATCGGCCGTGTGGCTGCTGAAGAAATTGTTCATCCAGAGACAGGTGAAGTCATTGTTCACCTAAATGAAGAAATTACCGAAGAATCAGCGGATAAAGTTGTTGCAGTCAGAGAAAAAGTATCAATACGCTCAGTACTTAACTGTAAAGCACAATATGGCGTATGTATAAAATGTTATGGCCGTAATCTCGCCAACGGAGCGCAGGTTGATGTGGGTGAAGCAGTTGGTATTATTGCGGCTCAGTCCATCGGCGAACCTGGTACTCAGCTTACCATGCGTACTTTCCATACCGGTGGTGTTGCGGGTGATGATATTACCCAAGGTCTGCCGCGTGTTGAAGAACTGTTTGAAGCACGTAAACCAAAGCGTCAGGCTATTATTACCGAAATTGATGGTAAAGTGGACTTTAAAGAAACTAAAGGTATGCGTAAATTGACGGTTATTCCGTCAGCTGGTGAAGAAAGAGTATATCAGATTCCTTATGGCGCCCGTGTAATTGTCAAAGATGGTGATACGATAGAAGCCGGCGATCGTCTGACAGAAGGTGCGGTAAATCCGCATGATATTTTACGCGTAAGCGGGCTTAAGGCTACGCAGCGTTACCTTGTGTATGAAGTACAAAAGGTTTATAAATCACAGGGTGTTGAAATTAACGATAAACATATCGAAGTTATGGTTCGTCAAATGATGCATAAGGTCAAGGTAGAAGAACCAGGCGATACTGAATTTTTACCAGGCGAATATATTGATGTGAATACCTTCGAAGAGGAAAATGCCAAAGCTATTGAGGCAGGCGGCGAGCCGTCGGTGGCACGTCCAATTCTCTTAGGTATTACTAAGGCATCTCTGGCAACAGACTCCTTCTTGTCAGCAGCTTCCTTCCAGGAAACTACGCGTGTTTTGACTGAAGCCGCTATTAAAGGTAAGGTCGATCCGCTCCTTGGTCTTAAGGAAAATGTTATTATCGGTAAGCTGATACCGGCAGGTACCGGCATGAGCCGATATCGCAACATCAAAATTATTCGCAAAACACAGCCTGCTGAAGAAACGCCAGTAGAGGAATAATTTTTCTAAAGTAACAAATAATAAAGGGCATGATGAGATTTCTCATTATGCCCTTTATTTTTATGCCTAAAACATTGTAATTTTGACACTAATGACACACGTGAGTCCGTGGACATAAAAAAGCCCCTAAAATATTAGAAAAAATAATGATTTTTGCTCATAAATTTATTGACAGGCGTTTGTCGAAGTGTTACTATATTAGAGTGTCTGTAGGACAATTGGATTTGTTTGTTAATAAGGGGTGAACCTTATGTCATTAGACACATCTGAACAAATTATGGCGCAGCTCATTTCGCTAAGAACGGTAAAAAAAGCAATTGGCGTTAAGCAAGCCAGCAAAGCAGTTGATAAAGATCGGACTGATTTGGTGTTTGTTGCTGAGGATGCTGATGCAAGAGTTGTTGCGCCGCTGTGTGAGTTGTGTGCGAGCCAGAATGTGCAAATAGAGAGAGTTGCTACAATGCTAATGCTGGGAAAATATTGCGGCATCGAGGTTGGAGCTGCCGCGGTAGCTGTTTTACGGTAGTTAATGTGTTAAATATTTTGCCTGGTAAGCTGGGCAAAGTTATTTATAATAAATCCTTATTTTGAGGAAGGGGGTGCAATTATGCCGACAATTAGTCAATTAGTTCGTAAAGGCAGACTGGAATTAGAACAAAAATCTACAGCGCCTGCTTTGAAGGAATGTCCGCAAAAACGTGGCGTTTGTACAAGAGTATATACAACTACTCCGAAAAAACCTAACTCTGCGCTTCGTAAAGTTGCCAGGGTTCGTTTAACAAATGGTATTGAGGTTACTGCTTATATTCCGGGTATTGGTCACAATCTGCAGGAACACTCTGTTGTACTTATCAGAGGTGGCAGGGTAAAAGATCTTCCAGGTGTTCGTTATCACATTATCCGTGGAGCGCTTGATACTGCTGGAGTGCAAAAACGCAATCAGTCAAGATCGAAATATGGTGCGAAACGTCCGAAAGAAGCTAAGAAATAATTAGATGTTCGGAAATATGTGAGAAATGGATGAAGGAGGGATATTGATGCCTAGAAAAGGTCCTGTACTAAAACGTGATGTGTTGCCGGATCCGGTATACAATTCTAAAATTGTTACTAAATTCATCAACAAGATTATGTTAGATGGTAAAAAAGGTATTGCAGAAAATATTGTTTATGATGCATTTGATATTATTCGTGCGAAAACGGGTAAAGATCCGCTAGAAGTATTTGATACAGCACTTAAAAACGCTATGCCGGTACTTGAAGTACGTGCTCGTCGTGTAGGCGGCGCTAACTACCAAGTGCCAGTAGAAGTTCGTCCAGATCGTCGCTTGTCACTTGGCATTCGCTGGCTGGTGAATTACTCAAGATTACGCGGTGAAAAGACCATGCGTGAAAGACTTGCGGCAGAACTTATGGATGCAGCTAACAGCACTGGTGCTACCATGAAGAAAAAAGAAGATACGCATAAAATGGCTGAAGCAAACAAAGCATTTGCTCATTATCGTTGGTAGAATGAGCAAAGATGTAAAACAAAAAGTAAGGAGTGGTAATAGTGGCCAGAAAGTTTCCGCTTGAAAAAACCCGGAACATTGGCATTATGGCGCACATTGATGCCGGCAAGACCACGACTACTGAACGTATCCTGTTTTATACAGGTAGAGTACACAAAATAGGTGAAGTACATGATGGTGCTGCCACGATGGACTGGATGGTGCAAGAACAGGAAAGAGGCATTACTATTACCTCTGCAGCCACTACTTGTCAATGGCAGGGACATCGTGTTAATATCATAGACACACCAGGGCACGTGGACTTTACAGTTGAAGTAGAACGTTCCTTGAGAGTACTTGACGGTTCGGTAGCTGTATTTTGCGCAAAAGGCGGCGTAGAGCCGCAGTCTGAAACTGTGTGGCGTCAGGCTGATAAATATGGCGTGCCTCGTATGGCATATGTCAATAAAATGGATACCGTTGGCGCTGATTTTTATCGCGTTGTCGATATGATGAAAACTCGTTTGGGTGCTCATCCGGTGCCAATTCAGCTGCCAATCGGCTGTGAAGATACATTTAAAGGTATTATTGATTTGCTTGAAATGAAAGCCATCGTCTATACCGATGATCTTGGTAAAACAAGTGAGTCAACTGAGATTCCTGAAGAATTGCAGGAACAGGCTGAACTTTATCATCAGAATATGCTTGATGCAGTGGCAGAAAGCGATGATGATTTGATGATGAAATATCTTGAAGGGGAAGAACTCACCATCGAAGAAATTAAACAAGCTATTCGTCGTGCGACGATTGCTTGTAAAATGACTCCAGTACTGTGTGGTTCCTCTTATAAGAACAAAGGTGTACAGCCGCTTTTAGATGCAGTCATTGATTTCATGCCAGCACCGACTGATATCCCAGCTATTAAAGGTACAAATCCTGAAACTGGTGAAGATGATGAGCGTGCGGCAAACGATGAACTTCCTTTCTCCGCACTGGCATTCAAAATTATGGCTGACCCTTATGTTGGTAAACTGGCATTCTTCCGTGTTTACTCTGGTACACTTACTTCTGGGTCGTATGTATATAATTCGACTAAGAATAAAAAAGAACGTATTGGCCGTATCCTACAGATGCATGCTAACCACCGTGAAGAAATCGAACAGGTTTACACCGGCGACATTGCCGCAGCTGTTGGTCTGAAAGATACAACAACAGGCGATACACTGTGCGATGAGAAAAACGAAATCGTGCTTGAATCTATGGTGTTCCCTGAACCAGTTATTTCGGTAGCTGTTGAACCAAAAACAAAAGCGGATCAGGAAAAAATGGGAATTGCGCTCCAGCGTTTAGCTGAAGAAGATCCTACCTTCCGTGTGAATACAGATCAGGAAACTGGACAAACAATTATTTCGGGTGTTGGCGAACTTCACTTGGAAATCATTGTTGACCGTATGCTGAGAGAATTTAAAGTGGACTGTACGGTAGGTAAACCACAGGTTGCTTATCGTGAGACTATCCGCAAACAAGTTAAAGCGGAAGGTAAGTTTGTTCGCCAGTCCGGCGGTCGCGGTCAATATGGCCATTGCTTATTGGAACTCATTCCGCAAGAACCTGGCGAAGGCTTTGTATTTGAAAACAAAGTTGTGGGCGGTGCTATTCCGAAAGAATACATCGGACCAATCGAAGCCGGTATTAAAGAAGCCATGTTAAATGGTGTTGTAGCCGGTTATCCGATGGTTGATATTAAAGCAATTGTCTATGATGGTTCGTACCATGATGTTGACTCTTCGGAAATGGCGTTTAAAATTGCTGGTTCCATGGGCTTCAAAGCAGGCGCCAACAAAGCAACACCAGTTCTTCTTGAACCATATATGAAGGTTGAGGTAGTTGTTCCTGAAGAATATATGGGCGATGTAATTGGCGATTTGAATTCACGTCGCGGACGTATTGAAGGTATGGAAGCGCGTTTTGGTTCACAAACCATTAAAGCGTTTGTGCCACTGGCAGAAATGTTCGGTTATGTAACAGATCTTCGTTCTAAAACGCAAGGCCGCGGCAACTATTCAATGACATTTGATCATTATGAAGATGTTCCTAAAAGTGTTGCTGAGGCAATTATTACAAAAGTAAAAGGTTAAGAAAAATTAAGGGAGGCTAAACCAAATGGCAAAAAAGAAGTTTGAAAGAAATAAACCACATGTTAACATTGGAACAATTGGTCACGTTGACCATGGTAAAACATCCTTAACCGCAGCAATTACCCTGACTCTTTCCAAAAGCGGCGGCGCTGAATTCATGGCATATGACATGATTGATAAAGCTCCAGAAGAAAGAGAACGCGGTATTACAATTAATACTGCACACGTTGAATATGAAACTGAAAAACGTCACTATGCACACGTTGACTGCCCGGGCCATGCTGACTATGTTAAAAACATGATCACTGGCGCCGCACAGATGGATGGTGCAATTCTGGTTTGCAGCGCAGCTGACGGCCCGATGCCTCAGACACGTGAACATATCCTCTTGTCTCGTCAGGTTGGCGTACCGGCCATGGTAGTATTCTTGAACAAAGCAGACCTTGTTGATGACGCAGAACTTATGGAACTCGTTGAAATGGAAGTTCGTGAGCTTCTTTCAAGCTATGAATTC
>JAJFUN010000016.1 GCA_021372375.1 Pelosinus sp.
TGGTCAGTGTAGATAATGGCCGTTCTAAGTTACTTGGCACAAAATACGAGAAGGTCCTTAACTGTATCCGGTGTGGCTCCTGCCTAAATGCATGTCCGGTTTACCGGAATATTGGCGGACATGCTTATGGCTGGGTCTACCCGGGACCAATTGGCGCGGTTTTATCGCCGCTTTATCAGGGGATGGATAAATTTGGTGAATTAGCTTATGCGACAACCCTATGCGGTGCATGTACCTTTGCCTGCCCGGTAAAGATTCCGCTGCATGATATGCTTTATGCGCTGCGTAATGATAAGGTGGAACTTGAAAAGAAAGGCGAACTGGCGGAGAATATTGCGTATAAAGGCTGGAGTACTACTTTCGCGAGTATGAGCCGCTATCGCTTTTCAGTACGTATGGCGCGGCGTTTTCAATTTCCGCTAGTTAAAGCAGGCAAGATTGCCTATGGGCCGCCGCCTATTTCTGATTGGCTGAAGCATCGGGATATGCCTGCGTTATCTCAGCGGTTCTTCCATGAAATCTGGCCTGAAATGCATAAGGATAGAAAGGAGTAAACGAGATGGGGCTTGGAATATTAACAGGTGATCGCGATGCATTTTTTACGGGGCTGCGTAAAAATATGAAGATCCCACCTGGCGGAAAAGCTAAGCGGGTAGAAAATCCCATGGAGGGCTTATTTACTGAGCGTCAAACCACTCTTGAGGATCGAAAAAATCTTCGGAATCGATTTATTCAGGAATGGACAACACTGGGCGGGCAAGCTTTTGCGATTAAGGATCGAAAAGAACTGGCAGAGGCACTCCAGAAAATTATTCAAGAGAGACAGATTAAAACGGCAATGTGCTGGGATCATCCTGAACTAGAAAGTCTAAAAATAGAGGAAGTATTTTCAGCAAACCAGGCCAAAGTATCGCGGTGGCCGCTTGCTAAAAAATATAGCGACTGGATTGGTAAAGCAGATGCTATGGAAGCTGGGATTGTATGGGGCGATATTGCGATGGCTGAAACAGGGACAATTGTACTGCCGGCATCGTCTAAACAGCCTACATCAATATGTGTTTTGCCGCTTACTTTAATTGCCATCTTCACAACTGCAGAGCTGGTAGATGGACTTGCATCGGTGATGAAAATATTTAAAGAGCGGTATGGAACCAATCTGCCTACCACGACTACCTTTATTAGCGGACCCAGCCGAACTACTGATATAGAAATGGTTTTGACGATTGGCGTTCATGGTTCAAGATATGTTTATGCCTTAATCCTTGATGAGAGTTAGATATGTGCTGGTGGCAATTTTCTGAATGAAAAAGGAATAGCAGGAGATTGAAGCTAAGAAAAAACTTCGGCCGAGCATTTGCCGAAGTTTTTTCTTAGCTTCAAGGCAGGGTTCTAGATTTTGCAAATGATTAATAGAAAATAGTAAGGATTAAAAGGATTTAGTGGAATTTAATAGAATATAACCAAAAAGGCATTGTGTGAATTTTCTTAAATTTAAAAGTAGGATCTAAAATATTTTATGGAGGATTATACTATGGAAAAAAGCTTTAGTGATCTGGAAGGTCTACGAATGGCCATGGAGATTGAAAAAAGAGGCGCTGCTTTTTACAAAAAGGCTTATGACAAAGTGAGCGAATCCCAAGCAAAAGCAATGTTTAAAGCATTAATGGAAGAAGAACAGGAACATTTTAAAACGTTTACAGATTTTTTCAATCAGATAGCAGTGCTTAAAGAGGCGCATAATGCGGAATATTTATTTGATGACGAGATTTCAAAATATCTAACAGTATTAGTAGAATCACACGTTTTTCCCGCCGAAACTAATGCAGAGCGTATCATAAATGAGCTCGAAAGCGCAGAAAATATTATTAAATTGGCTATGCGCGCAGAGAAAGATTCCATTTTGCTTTATGATGAACTAGCTAAGTATTCCAAGTTTGACACTTCGCGAGAGATATTTTTAAAATTGAAAAATGAAGAACAGGGTCATGTTATTGAAATTAACGCTAAACTCAAGCAATTGATTAAATAAATGAGAGTGAGGTTGGTATGATGAAAAAGGAAGTGGCATTTTTTCGCTGCAGTATTTGCGGCAATATTGTAGGAATAGTAAAAGATGGCGGCGGGAGATTAGTGTGTTGCGGCAAGCCCATGGAAAAGTTAGTGGCCAATACTACTGACGCTGCTGCAGAAAAACATGTTCCTCTGGGGGAGCATAAAGACGGCAAGTTGTATGTAAAAGTTGGCAGTGCTCAGCATCCTATGACGGAAGCACATTACATTGAATGGATAGCTATTACTGACGGTATAAATACGCAGCGTATCTCTCTTTCGCCAGCAGATAAACCGGAAGCAATTTTTTGCGATAGGGAGAATGCAGAAATTTATGCTTATTGCAATTTGCATGGTCTTTGGAAAGCTACTATTTAGCGTGAGGCGTGGATTATTAGCTGATATATTGGCTATAAGTTAAAAGCAAAATAATAGATTGTAATACAAATAGGGGTTGTCGCATTAGTATTATTGCTAATGGGAACAGCCTCGTTTTTGTCATATCAAGAAAATATCCCATGGAAACCAGTATAAATCAAATTTGGGTTTTGTCATGATTCTGTCACATATATTTCCTATACTAATCTCAACAGCTAAATACAGTGAGTAAGATTTTGCGTTTGTTAGAACAGGCTTGTTATAGTAAAGCCTGCAAAATATGCAGAGGTAAAGAAACGGGCACCAAAAATTATATTGTTTACGAAATGGGAGGAATATGTTATGGAAAAGATGGTTAAAAAGGTTATTGTTTGTACGTTGATAGCGAGCTTTGCTCAGTTTGGCGTTAGCGCAGCGATTGCAGCGGCATCGCCAAGGGATCATGAACACAATTATGTGCAACAAGAAAATGAGCGCCACGCACGGCAGGAGCAACAGCGCATGGAAAGGGAACGTCATGAACAGCAAGAAAGACAGCGTATGGAAAGAGAACGTCATGAACAGCAAGAAAGAGAGCGCATTGAGCGGCAAAATCTAGAGCGGCAGCGGCGTGAACGGCAATGGCGCGACGAGGAAGATCGTCGCCATGAAGCGGAAATGCAGCGCCGTGAAGATGAGGAAGAAGAAGCATGGCAGGAACGTCAAGCATATGAAAATGAGCGTCATGAAAACGAAGTAAGAAGAATTGCACATGATATTTTGAATCTGATTTTGGATAACTAGTATAAGGGGCATCGCACTAAATTTTCCTTAGTGCGGCAGCCCCTTTTTTATATATCTTTGGAAGTGGATTAAAATAGGCATGAGTTCTCCCTTTTTGTAATATATTATTTTAGGCAGATTGTATAGGGGGAATACTATGATCATTAATTTGCGAAGACTACTTGATCATCGCCATTTGTTTTATAGTATTGTGGGTTTGTTTGCTATCGGCACAATGTATATTCAAGTGGCAGATCTTATTAGCGGGGGACCTATTGCCATTGCCGGGACTAGAACGGAAGAAAAAGTGGTGGCGCTCACTTTTGATCATTCCTGGGGGAATAAGTTTACGCCATCTATTTTGGATACGCTGCAAAAGAATAATCTAAAGGTTACTTTTTTCATTATGGGGCCATGGGCTGAAAAGTTTCCGGAAGTTGCCAAACGGATGGTGGCTGACGGACATGAAATTGCAAGTCATGGTTATCGGCATGAGAACTATGGCGATAGGTCAGTTGAGTGGGTGCGCGAGGATATTCAAAAATCAGCTGCACAAATTAAGGCTGTGACCGGCGTTGAACCGAGACTGCTTCGTCCGCCTAATGGCCATTATAGTCAGGCTTCGCTGAAAGTGACGGATGAACTTGGTTATAAAACTATTATTTGGAATATTGATTCGCTTGATTGGAAAAACCCTGGCAGGGACGTAATTGTGGAACGGGTGGTGAAGCGCCTTAAACCAGGTGGGATAATTTTACTGCATGCTTCCGATACGCCTGTGCAAACAGCCGAAGCCTTGCCGATACTGCTTGCCAAAATCCATGAGGCTGGCTATAAAGTAGTAACGGTGGGAGATTTGCTGACAAATTATGCGGATAAAGGGTTGCAGCGGCACTAAATAAAGCAGGAAATATAAAATATTATCACGAAATAAAAAAGTAAAAACTATTGTGAGGTAAGAAAGTGGAAAATTATGCGGCAATTTATGCTAAAGCCTTAGCCGGTAAGCGCCTTACTTTTGAAGATGCGCTTAGCTTATATCAGTCGAGTGATTTACTCGCGCTCGCTAAGCTGGCGCGCAAGGCTAAGGAAGCTAAGTCAGGCAGGAATGTATATTTTAATGTCAATCGGCATATTAACTTGACGAATATTTGTGTATCACGCTGTCCGTTATGTGCTTTTGGGCGGAGCAGCGGGGATAATGGCGCTTATGTGTTTGAGGTTTCAGATGTGGCGCGGATGGTAGCAGAGACTATGCAGGAAGTGCCTGATGTAACGGAATTTCATATGGTAAGTGCGCTGCATCCCGAAAAAGATTTTCAGTACTATGTGGATGTGGTGAGAACGGTCAAAAAATTTGCGCCAAGTGTGCATTTAAAGGCGTTTACACCAGTCGAGATTGTACATTTTTGTAAAATATCAGGTCTTTCGATTGGCTCTGTCCTAGAGAAACTCAAAGGGGCAGGGCTTGATTCATTGCCAGGGGGCGGGGCCGAAATACTAGATGATGCGGTGCGGCGGCAAATCTGCCCGAACAAGGCCACAACCGCCCAGTGGATCGACGTCATTAAAACAGCCCACAAACTGGGAATACCGACAAATGCAACCATGCTATATGGTCATATCGAAACCATTGAACAGCGGATTCGGCATCTCATTACTTTGCGGGATATTCAAGATGAAACCAAAGGTTTTCAGGCGTTTGTTTCCTTTCCGTTTCATCCGCAAAATACTGGTCTTACAGGAGTTTTACCAGTAAGTACCTGGGAAAACTTAAAGATGATTGCCTTAGCGCGGGTAGTGCTGGATAATTTTGATCATATCAAGGCTTTTTGGATGATGCTGACGCTGCCTGTGGCGCAGCTTGCCCTTTCTTTTGGGGCTGATGATCTTGATGGCACGGTTGTGGAGGAAAAAATTATTCATGCGGCAGGGGCGAAAACCGCAAAGGGTATTTCCCGGCAGGATATTGTAAAGATAATCCTAGAAACAGGCTATTTGCCTATCGAACGGGACACTTTTTATCAGCCAATAAAAATATATGAAAAGGATCTTAAATAAAATGCAGCCTAAACTTGGACATATTGAATTTATGAATTGTTTACCGCTAAATTATGCATTGCAGTGCGGTTTTGGTAAAGACTTAGCCGTTTTTAAAAAGACACCTGCTGAACTGAACAAAATGGCAGTTGATGGCGAATTAGATGTTAGTCCGGTTTCTTCGATTATTTACGCGATGCATCCAGAAAAGTTCTTGTTGCTACCCCACGCCTCTATTAGTGTGGATGGAGCAGTTAGAAGTATTATTCTTATGGCCAGACAGCCTATTGAAAAACTGGATAAGGCCAGGATTTTTCTAACGCATAAGTCGGCTACCTCGCATGCGCTCTTAAAAATTATTATGCATCATAAATACTATGCGGCGCCGGAGTATTCAATTGCTCGCCTTGATGCACAGGCGGGAATTCCCTTAGATGCTGATGCGGCTTTGTTTATTGGCGATGATGCGTTATATGTAAACCATCATCACCAGGAAGGGTACTACTACTATGATTTAGGTCTTGAGTGGAAAAAACTTACCGGTCTGCAAATGGTGTATGCGGTATGGGTGGTAAACCGCACCTTTGCCAGAGAGAATCCGGCAGGTCTTAATGCGGTGTACAACCAGGTAATCGGCGGCTTTAGTTTTGGATTAGAGCATAGAATGGACATGCTAGTTTCAGGGGTAAAGGAGTCTTCTTTTACCGAAAGTCAGCTGGATGAGTATATCAGTTTATTTGACTATGATTTTAGAGGCAAACACCAGGAGGCGCTAATCAAGTATTATCAAATGGCGCAGCGGCTGGAAGTTATTCCGGCGCTCCCGGAAATTGTACTTGCGGAGGTAAAGGTATGAATAGACTGAGAGCGTCAGAAGGCATAAGCCTTCTAGAAAATGGCGATATTTTAGAGCTTGGACAAGCCGCAGATCAGGTGCGGCGCAACTTATTTCCAGGGAATGTTGTTACTTTTATTGTAGACCGCAATATAAACTATACGAATATCTGTGAGAGTGAGTGCCGCTTTTGTGCTTTTTACCGTAAGGCGGGTGAGGCTGGCGCTTATCTTTTGAGTAAAGAGGCGATTTTACAAAAAGTTGAGGCGACAAAAGCGGCAGGCGGGACGCAGATTATGCTGCAGGGCGGCTTAAATAAAGAATTGGGGCTGGGGTATTATACCGATTTATTGCATACAATAAAACAGAAGTTTGCGATTACCATTCATTCATTTTCGCCGACGGAAATACTATATATGGCTAAACAGTCCGGTCATTCTATAGCTCGGGTGCTCAGTGAGCTAAAGGCAGCAGGGCTTGATTCGCTCCCTGGGGGTGGCGCGGAAATTTTGGTTGATGAAGTGCGGCAAAGGGTCAGCCCCAAAAAGATTAGCGCTGAGGACTGGCTGGCTGTTATGGCAGCAGCTCACAAAATAGGACTTGAAACAACAGCTACCATGGTCATTGGTATGGGCGAAACCTACGCCCAGCGGATTGAGCATATGGAAAAAGTTCGGGCCCTGCAAGAGCAAACCGGTGGTTTTCGCGCCTTTATTATGTGGTCTTATCAGCCCGGCAATACCGAGCTTGGCGGTGAAAAGGTGTCCTCATGGGAGTACCTACGGACGCTTGCTGTCGCAAGACTGTATCTTGATAACTTCCGGCATGTGCAGGGTTCCTGGGTAACACAGGGCAAAGAAATCGGACAGCTAACTTTGGCGTTTGGCGCTGATGATTTAGGCAGTGTTATGCTGGAAGAAAATGTAGTAAAGGCAGCGGGGACAAGCCATCACATGACCGCCGATAAAATGGTTGGACTCATCCGTGCTGCCGGCAAAATACCGGCCCAGCGGGATACCGAGTACAATATTATAAAATATTTTAAAGAGGGATAATAATGAATATACCAAAAGTAGAGTTTGCCGTAATCGGCGGTTCCGGGACACTTTCTAGTAATTTTCCATGCGGCGCCAGCGACAGCGGGGTGAAGATACTGGCTGAAGGTCTAGAGTTTACTACGCCGTATGGCCAAAGTCCGGCCTTTATGCTGTTTAGTGTAGATAATAAAGAAGTCTTGACCTGCAGAATGCATGGCTGGCGGCGAGGAGTCAGCCGCGCTGATGCCTCGCGCCAGGTATTTTGGGTACTGCGGGAAGCCGGTGTCAAACGCATTTTTTCCGAAGGCGGTGTCGGTACCGTGAATCCACTCCTTGATCCTAGGGATTTTGTCATACCACATGATTACGTAGATTTATCTATGCGTAAACACGTAGAATTAGACGGCCGCTATTTGCTGGTCATGCGCGATGCCTTGTGCAGTGAAATGCGGCGGTTACTCGTAAAAGTCACCCGCACGCATTTTGACGGGCGGATTTTTGATCGCGGCGTTTATGCTGTAACTGATGGGCGGCATTTTGAAAGCCCGGCCGAAATAGCCATGCTTAGAGGACAGGCTGATATTATCGGGCAGAGTTTATGTCCAGAAGTGTATTTGTCCAGGGAAATTGGGGCCTGCTATGCCGGCCTTTATTTTGTCGTAAATTATGGGGAAGGTGTCGTGAAAAACTGGTCGCATGAACAAATGAAAGACATTTTTTATGATGATGCGCCAATGATTAGTAGAATACTGCTTGACACCATTAGGCAGCTTAGCAGCAGTGAAAACTGTGAATGCCAAAGTCTCCGCAAGGAAACACTGCTTGATGTATACAAGTAAATTTTTCTTTAAATCTATAAGGAATATGGTATAATAACAAACATAGTTATTATAGGAGGTTTTTTGGGATTATGTCAGTTAAACAGCAAGAGATGGTACTGGTGCTGGATTTTGGCGGCCAGTACAGCCAATTGATAGCCCGCCGCATTCGTGAATGCGGTGTATATTGTGAAATTATGCCGTTTCGTACGCCGGTAGAGAAAATAGCCGCATTGAAGCCCAAAAGTATTGTATTTTCCGGCGGCCCTTCTAGTGTATACGGGGAAGGTGCGCCAAAATGCGACCCTAAAGTGTTTGAAATGGGTATTCCCATTTTGGGCATTTGCTACGGCATGCA
>JAJFUN010000033.1 GCA_021372375.1 Pelosinus sp.
ATGATTTTCAGAAAAAAGTTGCAAAATTCTATACTATTTATTATAGTTATCATATTTTTTACCGTAGAAATTCCGATAATCGCCGTGGGTAACAGTACGCAACCTGAAGCAAGCGATGTAATGATAGTCCTTGGCGCCAAGTTAATTGGCAGCACCCCCAGCACTATGCTGAGGCTCAGACTGGATGAAGCTGTAAAGTTATATTATGAGGGCTATGCAGCCAAGATTATTGTCAGTGGTGCGAAAGGCCCTGATGAAGCAATCAGCGAGGCCCAGGCAATGCACGACTACCTTGTTGCCAAGGGCATTAACCCTGCTGCTATTTTTCTTGAGGAAAATTCATTTAATACCAGGCAAAACCTAACCAACTCGCACGCAATTATGCGCCAGCAGCACCTTACTACAGCCATTATCGTCTCAAATGCTTCCCATATTCGCCGCGCCCTAGTGCTCGCTCAGACCTTAGGGATAAAAGCCAGCGGAGCCTCAGCCCCTATGGCGGATAATGCTTACCTTACTACCAAACAATATCTTAGGGAAGGCGCCGCCATGCTGGCTATCCTCTTTACAAAATAATGTCACTTAGTAACAACCAAAACCGCACCTTTACCCACTATATTCTCGATGGCTGCTATGGCTTCCGGCGTGGGCTCAATCCAAAACTTAGGCTCTGTTTTTATCAGCCGATGGCTGTCTACCAGCTGGAGAAACACAATGGTTTGACCGCGATGCGCAGCAAAAGTCGTCTTTAGTTTGGCGAAAATCTCGGCATTTTCCTGATCCTTACGTACTTTTATGCGCACCTCTGTGTCTATGGCAGCAAGCGGCTTGATTTCCTCTGCAATCATTTTGACACTATCTTCGTTCACATTGAGTCTCGCGACAACCGCAATCGGTGCATCAGGCGCTATCAGCCGGCCATATTTTTCATATAGACGCGGAAATACAATGACTTCGATTTGATTGGTGAAATCTTCTAAATTGAGAAAGCACATCATATCACCGGCTTTGGTGGTAATGCGTTTGAGCGAAACAATCAGCCCTGCTGCCTGTACCCGCTTACCGTCCGGCAGTTCACCAGAAAGTATTTTTTCAATGCTGTGAAAGCCTTCTATTTTATCACGATATTTATCTAGCGGATGACCGGTAACATAAAAGCCGGTGATTTCTTTTTCATACGCCAGCATTTGTTCCACAGGCATTTCCGGGATTGCTGGCAGTACAATATCATCTGCCGCAGTCATGGTATCATCGCCAAACAGCCCCAGCTGTCCGCTCATCATATCCCGCTGCTTGCTGGCCGCTACATCTACTGTCCGGTCAAGCACCGCTAGGAGCTGCGCGCGTTTAACCAAAGTAGAGTCAAACGCGCCGCATTTAATTAAACTTTCAATAACCCGCTTATTTACCACCCGCATATCAACACGAGCACAAAAGTCCAGCAGCGATTTAAACTTGCCACCTTTTTCCCGTATTGCCACTAAATTGGCGATTGCATTTTCCCCGACATTTTTTACAGCAGCCAAACCAAACCGAATAGCAGTGCCATCAACGCTAAAACTAGACTGGCTGGCATTTATATCAGGCGGCAGTATATTTATACCTGCACGCCGGCATTCTTCAATATAAAAGCCGATTTTATCATTTGTGCCCATAACGCTTGATAAGAGGGCGGCCATAAATTCGCGCGGATAATGCGCCTTTAAATAAGCTGTTTGGTAAGCAACCAAAGCATATGCTGCGCTATGTGATTTATTAAAACCATAATCAGCAAAATGCTCCATCAAATCAAACACTTCCGCTGCCAAACTTTCATCAATATTACGCTGAGCAGCGCCCCGCATAAAATTATCGCGTTGAGCCATGAGCACTGCATGCTTTTTCTTACCCATCGCCCGTCTAAGTAAATCGGCCTGTCCCAGCGTAAAACCCGCCAAGGCGGAAGCAATCTGCATTACCTGCTCCTGATATAAAATTACCCCAAATGTGTCCTCTAAAATAGGCTTTAGTAAAGGATGCAAATAGGTAACCTGTTTTCGGCCATGACGTCCGCTGATAAAATCTGCCACCATCCCGCTGCCGAGGGGGCCTGGGCGATACAGCGCCACAAGCGGAATCAGATCGGCAAAGCCCTCCGGCCGCAAATCCTTAACAAGCTGGGTCATACCGCTTGATTCCATCTGAAAGACGCCCGAGGTATCCCCATTTGTCAGCATAGCACAGGTTTTTTCATCATTTAAGGGTATCTCATCAATATTGAGAGCTGTACCAGTATTTTGGGCAATTAGTTTTACAGCATCACCAATTACCGTTAAAGTCCGAAGGCCAAGTAGGTCCATCTTGAGTAAGCCGATTTCTTCCACCCGGTCTTTATCATACTGCGTTGTTAAAAAACCTTCTGCCGAATTTTGCAGCGGTACATGTAAGGTCAGAGGATCTTTGGAAATAACCAAACCTGCCGCGTGAGTGGAAGCGTGACGCGGCAAGCCCTCGAGGGCCATAGCTAATTCAAGAAGCTTATGAACCTCAGCTTCATTGTCATAAGCACTTTTTAGTTCGCTGCTGGTTTTGAGGGCCCGTGCCAGCGTAATCCCCAGCTCATTTGGTATCATTTTGGCAATCCGATCAACTTCGCTGTACGCCATATTGAGAGCCCGCCCTACATCGCGGATAGCCGCCTTGGCAGCCATGGTACCAAAAGTAATAATCTGCGCCACATGATCTGCGCCGTACCTTTTGGCTACATACTCAATTATTTTACTGCGCTGAACATAGCAAAAATCAATATCAATATCAGGCATGCTGACCCGTTCCGGATTTAAAAATCGTTCAAAGAGCAGACTATATTGTAAAGGATCAATATTGGTAATTTTTAATAAATACGCTACAATACTGCCAGCTGCCGAACCACGGCCCGGCCCAACCGGAATATCATGCTGTCTGGCATAATTGATAAAGTCCCATACAATGAGAAAATAGCTTGAATAACCCATTTTTTTTATAATGGATAATTCATAACGCAAACGCTTTGTTACCTCATCTGTAATATCTTTATACCTGGTAGGCAGGAGTTTTTGGCACATATCGCGCAAATACTCATCAGCACTTACACCATCAGGCAGCGGAAAATCAGGCAAGTGAAAAGTGCCAAATTCAATTTCTACCTCACAGCGCTCAGCAATCTTGACGGTATTTTCAAGTGCATCAGGATATTCAGGAAACAGCTCCGCCATCTCCAGAGCGCTTTTAAGATAAAATTCCTGGGTAGGAAACTTAAGTCTTGCCGGATCATCCACTGTTTTGGCCATTTGAATGCATAACAGTACG
>JAJFUN010000068.1 GCA_021372375.1 Pelosinus sp.
ATTATTGCGGTTGGCTGTACCGGCGGCATGCATCGTTCGGTCTATGTTGCGCAAAAAATTTACGAAGGACTAAAAGAAATAGGGTATAAGGTTAATGTCGACCACCGGGATGTAAAAAAGAATAACCCGGAAGCCCATATAGAATGAATTAGTTGAGGTGTAATCATGCACTTTTTAAAATGGCTATATCCAGGCATGCGGTTTAAACGCTGGCTGCTGCTGTTTTCCGTAGGTGTTATTGCAGTTAGTCTAGGGTTTGCCATAGTATTCAATTATAAGTACATAGGTGCTTTGGAAGAAGCTTTATTCAGAGTAGTTTATCTTACTACCGGAACCTATTATTATGCGGCGATTGCTGTCTTGGGGATGGGTGTAATCGCGCTTGGTCTTGCGATTATGCTGTTTGCTACCAAGAAAATTATTAATTCGGTAATTAGTGTACTAATTCCTGAGGGTTCTGATAAGCTTGTGGAAATTCTCTTTCAGAAACGCAAGCTAAATCGTGGGGCAGCCATTGCGGTAATTGGCGGCGGTACGGGATTGTCGGTACTGCTGCGCGGCATTAAAGGTGTTACCAGCAATATAACAGCAATCGTTACTGTGGCGGATGATGGTGGTTCTTCCGGCAGGCTAAGAGAAGATTTAGGGATTATTCCACCGGGGGATTTACGCAGCTGTCTGGTGGCACTGGCTGATACCGAGCCCTTAATGGAAAAACTTTTTCAGCATAGATTTGGCGGTCAGGGCAATTTAGCCGGACATAATTTTGGTAATTTATTTATTGCCGCCATGACCGAGGTATTAGGCGATGTCGAAAAGGCCCTTGCTGCTTCCAGCAAGGTTTTGGCCGTCCGCGGCAAGGTATTGCCCTCTTCAACAGCCACAATTCGCCTGGCCGCCGAAATGGCAGACGGCAGCATTGTCGAAGGAGAATCAAATATTCCTTTAGCCAATAAGGCTATTAAGCGGGTTTATATTCGGCCGGAACATGTTACACCGGTTGAAGGTGCCCTTAAGGCTATTAGGGAGGCGGATATTGTTATTTTAGGACCGGGGAGTCTGTATACAAGTGTGCTGCCTAATCTTTTAGTTGACGGGGTGGCTGATGCACTGCGGCAAACAGAGGCAGCCAAAATATATATCTGCAATGTCATGACACAGCCGGGAGAAACTGATGGGTATAGTGCATCACAGCATGTTAAGGCCATCATCGATCATGTAGGTCCGGGGGTTGTGGATTATGTTGTAATTAATGATCAAAAAATTGCGGAGAGTCTTAAAGAAAATTATGCCAGCAAAGGGGCTTATCCTGTGCTGCCTGATGCAGAGGTCATTGAAGCCATGGGGGTCAAGGTGTTTAAGGCCAAAATTATTAGTGAAACCAATTTGGTACGGCATGATCCTATTAAATTATCACGGACAATTGTTTCTTTGCTCTATAAACTGAAAATCAATTCCGAACGTATTAAGCTGTTTGATTATTATCTGATTCGGGAAAATATCAAGCGACTGAAGAAGCTGAAAGACTAAAAGCACAGGTAGCTGTCTGGCTGCCTGTGTTTATTTATAAACTAAGAACGCATTGCGTTTTATTAAAATGAGGTGGGACATTGTCATCTTATTCTAGTGAAGTTAAAAATGAACTGGCCCGCGTCATAGACCGGCAAAACTGCTGCCATATTGCCGAACTTGCTTCGTTGATGCGCATGGGCGGAACCATGCTGATTGGCGGTAATAGTAATTTAGGGGTTAACTTTACAACAGAGAATGCTGCTGTTGCCCGCAAGGCGCTGACATTAATAAAAAAAGGCTTTAATCTTAAAACAGAAGTAGTTGTTACAAGAGGGCGCAGGCTGAAAAAAAACAATTCTTATTTAATAAAAGTATTGCCGTCCCCTGTAGTTACCGAGCTGTTAACAACTCTTGGCATTATGCGCGGCGATATTATTAATGCCGGCAGAGATATCGGCATACTTAGAAAATCCTGTTGCCGCCGAGCCTATCTACGGGGGGCCTTTTTGGGCGGCGGCTCAGTGAATAAGCCTGAGGGCGATTATCACTTGGAGATGGTTACAGGCAATCTGGATTTTGGCAAAACGCTTGTTAAAGTAATGAAGTACTTTCATCTGCCTGTGCGCATTACCGAGCGCAAAAATGGTTATATTGTCTATTTAAAAGACGGCGAGGCCATTATTTCGCTGCTCAGACTGATTGGTGCACATAATGCGCTATTGTCTTTTGAAACTGTCAGGGTTGTTAAAGATATGCGCAATCAGGTCAACCGTTTGGTAAATTGCGAAACTGCCAATTTGCAAAAAACAGTCAATGCCGCAGTGCGTCAGGTTGAATGCATTCGCTTTATTGCCCAAAGAGTTGGTCTTGCTAAGCTCTCAGAGCCGCTGAGGGAAGCAGCAGAAATAAGGTTAGCCTATCCTGAAGCTACGCTAACCGAATTGGTTGATGCACTTGATGGCAGGGTTGGTAAATCAGGGATGAATCATCGCCTCAGAAAACTCGAACAAATTGCGGTGGATTTGGCAGGCTCCAACGATACCGGCGCGTAATAATAAAAAAATAGTAATTAATTGTGATATCTTGGCAGGAATAAATGAAAGTTTCTAGAATTGCTTCTTACAAAGCTAATTTGTTTTTTTAGGGTATAATTCTAATGTTTTGTAATACTTATTAACTAAGCATAATACGGTTTCTCGATGCGAAATTACTTGGTATTATTTGTTCTCAGCGTTGTAGCAAATTTTTTGGATTATACGAGCTTAGGAGTGATTAAAAATTAATAAGTCATTAGCGCATATGGAAACCATTTTGAATTATGTATTAGAACCATATGTTTTTGATATTACCGCTAAGGCGCCAGTAGATTTATTTGATGATAAAGGGCGGTTAGTAGTAACCAAAGGGGAAGATATTACTGAGGAGCTAACTCAATTAGCTAAAACGCAGCAGCTTTTTACGCTCCATGTGGCCGGGGACTGTCAGACAGATATGTTTCACGAAGTTAATCTAATTAGCGTGGAGTACTTAATCGAAGCCTGTAAAGCAGTTAATGCTGTTTTGGCGGAAATAATGAATGATTCTCGGTTATCTCAGCAATTTAAAAAGCTGCGCTCATTTGATAAGCGTGTCTATGAGCATTCGATGAATGTCGCCTTATTAGCTTATATTATCGGCAAAAGGCTGGGGATTGAGCCAAGCAGTTTAAAAGAACTTACCTTAGGCGCGCTGCTGCATGACTTTGGCAAATTGTCGATTGCGCTTACTATCTTAAATAAACCGGGTCAGCTGACTAGTGATGAATATGAGATAATAAAAAGTCATCCCGCTTTGGGGGTCAAGGCGCTTGCCATGGTTAATCTGTCCAAGGCGGTTACGGATGGTATTGCCAAACATCATGAAAGATGGAATGGCAGTGGTTATCCAAACTCGTTATGCGGTGAGGAGATACCGCTAAATGCACAAATTATTGCAGTTGCAGATGTGTTTGATGCCATAACTGCCGATAGACCTTATCGTCCCGGACTGCCACCGTATCATGCACTCGAAATGCTGGTACGCGGCATGAACAGCGATTTTTCGCCTGAGATTGTACAGGCCTTTGCAAAAATGTTAAAGCTGTATCCCCAAAACTCGTGGGTGACGTTAAATACAGGGGAAGTAGGGACAGTGACCGCAGTGAATATGGAATACCCTACAAGGCCTACTGTCAGGCTGCTGTTTGATAAATACGGAGAGCCTGTACAGGGAACTAATGAAATTGATTTATGTGAAGATAAAGAACGTTTTGTCTGTTCCATAAAGTATATGAAAAATGAAATTACTACAAAGATTAGACCAGCTACATAACCAGATGAGTAAAAACTGCATGGTCTTTGTGCAGTTTTTTTATGCTATAGTGGTATAAGTGAGACATGGGGACGGTTTTTCTGTCTCAATGATTTTCTGAGACGGAAGAACCGTCCCCGTGTCTCACTGTGCTGATAGGTCAGAAGGAGAATGATTGTGAAAAAACCAGGTGTGTTATTTTGTTCTGTATTATTTGCGCTGTGTATAACTGGCACGGCGCTAGCTGCCAATTTAGGACAGTCGGACGAATTAGATGTTGATGCAGCCCGCTTGCCGGAATGGTCGATGAATTCTATCGAGCATAACGGGACTTTATTATTGTCAGATAGTCCTGAGGCGGTACCGGATAATGGTATTATGTATGAAGACATCGTCAGCGGCGATGTGCGGCTTTTCTTTCATCATGTAAATGCGACGCAAGAAGATAAAAAAATTGTTGTGCTAATGGAAAATGCCGATAATAAACCCGCTCATGTTACCATATATCAATGGGGACTAGGCGGGCCGGACTATAATTATGTACAGGTTGGCAAGGATGCCCAGGAAGCCTATATGAAGGGCTGGGATCTTACCATGTTTGAGGTGCCTCAGCATGGTAGTGCTGTGCTTGATGAGCGTATCACGAGAGCGATTCTCCAGCCCAAAATGCTGGTAAATGGTATCTATGATTTTAAAACAGACCGGCCAGTCAAGGTTAGGGTCATGATGATGCCTGTTGACGCACAAGCTGAAGCATTTGCGGCTACGGCTGCAGTATTGCCGAATGATCAGTATCGTCTGCGCGGTACGTTTAAAGGCAAAGACCGGACATTAGTGTCAAAGCGAACCTATAATCCGCGTAAGGACGGTATTGTCGGGCTTACCCTTGCTGATGATACAGTTGATAAGTATGTAAAAGGGATTGATGCCACCGATGGTACTTCAGTCGAAAATTACGGTAATTATGGGATAGTGTATAAATTGTATTTGCCGTCGGAAAAAACAGGAAAAATTGCATATTATCTTACCCCGCTTGGTGGTGAGTATGCTGGTGCTTTGGGCATAAAGTATAGTTATATACTAAAAAACCCTGTCGAGAATCCTTCTGATAAACTGTCTCTTGGGGCAGGGGAAGTACAAGATGCCAGTTTTGTCGGCGTATATGACGGCGGGCAGTCGCTATGGCTTACCTTTAGTCCGCCTGGTGCATCTAATTTGCCGGTAAAGCTGGTTATTATGCCAAAATAAAGTAGATAAATCGTCAATTTAGCATTATTTTATTATTTATGTCAGAAATATATTGCTTCAAAGCGCTAAAACGTATAAAATAAATAGAGCAATGTTTTGTATGTTATAATATTTTGGGAGGGATTTTCATGGCTAAACATGTTAATACAGTTAATACTGCATCTTTACAAAAAACCGTACATACCGGTGGTTGCGGTGAGTGCCAGGCTTCTTGTCAGTCAGCCTGCAAAACTTCCTGCACTGTTGGCAATCAAGTCTGCCAGAAATAAGCTGCAAGGAAAACAGAGAGCCCCCTTGCCGTTATCGGTTAAGGGGCTTGTTTTTTTGTAATAGAGTGTGTTTTAAAAACACACAACATTAAATCTATAAGACATACTTGTCTTGAAAGGTGAAATAATGAATAAGAATGAAATAGAGCGCTACATCCATAAGTTTTATTTAAATGGTATGTATATTGTATTAGATATTAATAGTGGGGCCGTGCATGTTGTGGATGAGCTTGTCTATGATATCCTAGACAGCTTTACCGGTGAAAATGACCAGGAAGTTGTGGAAGCTTTATGCGAAAAGTATGATGCAGCTGAAGTAAGGGAAGTGCTCGGTGAGCTGCATGAATTAATAGCCGGACAGGTACTGTTTGCGCCCAATATCGATGTTCCGCCAACCTTTAGTCAAAAGCCCTTGGTGAAATCGCTGTGCCTCCATATTGCGCATGACTGCAATCTGCGCTGCGGCTACTGCTTTGCCGGCACCGGTGATTTTGGACATGACCGGGGGTTAATGACAGCAGAAGTTGGCCTTCGGGCGGTAGATTTTATTATTGAAAATAGCGGTGCCCGCCGGCACTGCGAAATTGATTTCTTTGGCGGCGAACCGCTGATGAACTTTGATGTGGTAAAACAGATTGTGGCCTATGTACGAAAACGTGAAGCCGAAACCGGCAAGATTTTTAAATTGACCTTGACCACAAATGGCGTACTGCTAAATGAAGAAGTCAGCGCTTATTTAAATGACAATAATATTAGTCTGGTACTAAGTCTTGATGGACGAAAAAGTGTGCATGACAACATGCGTCCCTTCGTTGGTGGACGCGGTAGCTATGACTATGTGCTGAAAAATTTCCGGCAGACAGTGGAAGCACGGGGCGGTGAAAATTATTTTCTCAGAGGCACCTTTACCGCCTATAATCTTGATTTTACTGCCGATGTTTTGGATATGGCTGATCAGGGGTTCAAGCTGTTGTCGGTGGAACCGGTTGTGGCTAAAGAAGGTGATTATGCCATCACTGAAGAGCATTTGCCCAAGCTTTATAGCGAATATGAAAAGTTGTCTGCTGAATATCTTAAACGTAAATTAGCCGGTAATGGTTTTGAGTTCTTCCATTTTAATGTAGATATTAATAATGGCCCTTGTGTGGCCAAGCGCCTTAGCGGCTGCGGCGCCGGGCATGAATATTTTGCGGTTACGCCGACCGGAGATCTTTATCCTTGTCATCAATTTGTCGGGCGGGATGAATATTTGCTGGGTACGGTATTTGAGGGCGTAAAAAATAAAGAATTGCCGCAACAGTTTCGCCAGGCTCATGTACTAAATAAACCAGAGTGCAGTGCCTGCTGGGCGAGATTTTACTGCAGCGGCGGTTGTCATGCCAATGCCCAGTTATTTAACGATGATATAAGAAAGCCTTATAAAGTGGGCTGTGCCTTACAAAAGAAACGGTTGGAATGTGCGTTGATGATTCAGGCGCGGCTGGCACTAGAAAAAAATGCATAAAACCTTATGGGGCTATTGCCGAAGACCATCTAAAGGCTTAGGCATAGCCTCGTTTTTAGTATGAAATGGATTTTCTGACCTTGAAGGAAAAGACGTTTTGTTTGTCGAAAAAGAATACTGAAAAATGACAATGTTTCAATATATCAACTTAGTAGGGGCGGTTTTTAGTATGCGTATGGACTATGGTTTTAAGCTGGAAATGAACCAAAAATTATTAATGACGCCGCAATTACGCCAAGCCATTGCAATACTGCAGCTATCCTCGATGGAACTTGCCTCCATGATAGATGAGGCAATCATGGAAAACCCTGTATTAGAAGCAGAGTATGGGACGGAAACGGATGAGCCTGTGCCCGAGACAGCTAGCGATGAAACTACTGATTATTTGGATTGGGCAGATTATATAAACGATGGGGCAGCAGCCGAGCATCAGGAACGGCAGGTTAAGGAAAAGCTGTCACTAGAACTCTTCACTAAAGCGGTGACTTCGCTGCATGACCATTTGGAAATGCAGCTGCAGTTTGCTGTTTTGGACGCCGCCAAAATCAAAATAGGCAAATATCTGATTGGCTGTATCGATGATAACGGTTATTTGAGCGGGACTACTAGGGAAGCGGCAAGCGTACTAAAGGTACCGGAGAAGAGCGTTATTGAGCTCTTGAAGTTCATTCAGACCTTTGATCCGGCAGGGGTAGGGGCGCAGAGCTTAAGTGAATGTCTAAAGCTTCAACTGGAAGAACGGGATATTCAGGATAATTTGACTGAAATCATTGTCGAGAAATATTTGGATGAAGTAGCGCAGGGAAAAATTAGGTATATTGCCGAACAATTAGATAGCTCACTCCGGGAAGTCCAGCAGGCTTTAGACATTATTCGCGGACTTGACCCAAAGCCTGGCAGGATCTTTAATCAAAATCAGGCAGTCTATATTGTACCGGATATTACGATAGAACGGGTAAATGGACAATATGTGATTATTATTAATGATAATAATGTACCGCGTCTTTCCATCAGTCCGTATTATCACAAGGTGGCAAAAGAGGGGAATAATAGTGAAGCCCGCAAATTTGTCGAAGGACGCCTGAGTGCTGCCGTATGGCTTATTCGCAGTATCGAGCAGCGGCGACGCACTTTATACAATGTAACAGAAGCCCTTATTGAGCTGCAGCGGGAATTCTTCGATGAAGGCCCCAAAGCGCTGCGTCCCTTAACGATGAAGAAGATAGCTGATCGTTTAGGCATTCATGAATCAACAGTAAGCCGGGCGATTGCCAATAAATATGCGGCTACCCCGCATGGCCTGGTGGCGCTTCGTACCTTCTTTTCTTCCAGCGTACAGGGAGCAGCCGGGGAAGATATAGCGGCGACAACGGTCAAGAGGGAAATCAAGGAACTGGTCGCGAGTGAAAATACGCTGAAGCCATATAGTGATCAGGCTATTTCTGACATAATGGCCAAAAAGGGAATAGCGGTGTCACGGCGAACGGTGACAAAATACCGCGAGGCGCTAGAAATTGCTTCCTCAACTAAACGAAAAAGATATTAAATATTTAAGGGGCTGCCGCCAAAGCGGTAGCCTTGTTTTATAGGCTGTTTTTTTGTATGGTAGAGTTTTTGCATGAAAGAGTTAGTCTAAAGTATCCTGCTTGTCAAATTCCCCCCCTGTCGCGAAGCGACGGAGGGAGTTTGATTTCTATATTAGTAATAAGAAAAAGGGCTCTTATCGCTCAATGTGACAGTTCATTTTTGTCGTGCATTAAAAAATTGTTATTCGCGCATAATTGTATTGTCGTAAAAAATAAAAGAGTATGTGAGGATATAAAATGCTGCAGCCTAAAGTGACTTGGAATCTTGGGACCGTGCTATCCATACATATATTGCGTTTGGTAGTGGGCTTACTATTAGTGCAGTTTGTTATGCCTAAGCTGTTTCCCGGCTCATCCTTTGCGATTGAAGTGATGGATCGTTTGGTAGTAATTGCGCTGGTGTGGCTGGCTATAAGTAAGCATCAGGGGAATTTTCGAAACCTTGGCCTCTCGAGAGAGAAACTTGGCCTCAGGTTGCTGCAAGGATTGGTAGGCGGGATAGGTCTATTATTTTTCAGCTTGTATAGTGAACGGCTTTATTCCACAGTACTCTTTTTGACGCCAACCCAGCATCCGTTAGTGGCGATGGCGAAAAGTGCTGCTACGTGGCAAGCTTTACTAGCGCCGCTATTTTTAGCAGGAATTGCGGCGCCGGTGGCTGAGGAAATATTATATCGTTTATTTACTTTTTTACCCTTTAAAGAAAGATGGGGTTTATGGGGCGGGGCAATTATTAGTGCGGCGCTATTTGCCCTGATGCATTTTAATGCTTATTGGCTGGGGGAAATGATGGTAGTCGGTATAGGGCTTGCGCTTTTATATTACTTTACAGGATCCTTGATTAGTGCTATTACTGCGCATGCCTTTATTAATACTACCAAGATTATTATGTTGTTTATCGGTGCCCCCATGATATAAGAGACTGTTACAAAATACCCATCTGCGTTGTTACTCTCCTCCGGTGCTCGCTCCGACGTACGAGTAGTACGACTCCACTGCGCTCCTCGGCGCGCCTAGCATCTGGGCACTTTGTAACAGTCTCATTAACTGGAAAGGTAGATGGAGGAGTTTTGCAGTTAAAGTCGAAATAGAAATAAAATGGTATTTAACCCAATAACTGACGAAGGGGATTGATGTGATGACCAAAAGCCAGGAACTGCCGGTAGAAAAACTTCGGTTTACTTGTGATGAAGCTTCTCTTGCTTTTGAAACGACCAAGACAGTGCCGCCGCTTGAGGTAATGATTGGCCAGAAGCGGGCGGTCAAGGCGGTAGAATTTGGCCTTTTCAGCAAAAGTTCTGGTTACAACATTTTTATCTCTGGGCGTGTGGGTACAGGCCGGATTACCTATGCCGAAAATGCCGTGCGCAAGGTCTCTATACTAGAAGGTGACAAGCGCCGGGATTGGTGTTATGTAAATAATTTTGAAAATGCCAGTCAGCCTATCGCACTGTCACTGGCAGCAGGTCTTGGTAGCAGTTTGCGCCACGATATGCAGGAACTGGTGGAATATTTAAAAACAGATATTGCCAAGATTTTTAGCGGTGACGAATATGAAAAAGCAAAAAATGATTTGGTTAAGGATTTTCAGGATAAACGTGCCATAGTTATTGAGGAATTCAACCGGGAAGCCGAAAGCTTAGGCATTCAGCCGCAGTGGTCAAGTACAGGCTTTACGGGGCTGCCGCTCTTAGAAGGAAAGGTAATCAGTAATGAGGATTTTCAAAAGCTAGAGCGGGAGGAACGGGAAAAAATAGAGAAAAAGGCGCTCGAGGTTCATGAGAAGGCCATGGAAGTAGTTCGCATGCTGCAGCATTTAGAGAGGGAAGTGCGTGATGAGGTCAAGCTGCTTGATGGGAAGGTCGGACTATTTGCGGTAGGGCACTTTATTGAAGAACTAAAAAATAAATATCAGGAATATCCTGATGTTGTTACATATCTGGAAGCTGTGAAACAGGATATTGTAAAAAATATTGATGATTTTAAGCCCAAAGGCATGGATGAAGATCAGAATCCTTTTATGCTTTTCCGGCAAGGCATGCAGGAACCCAGTAAGAACAAATATAACGTAAATCTGCTGGTAGATAACCGTGACAGAGAAGGTGCGCCGGTTATTGTGGAAGTCAATCCGACTTATTATAATCTCTTGGGCCGGGTAGAATATGAAAACCGCATGGGGGTTGTAAGTACTGATTATACCATGATTAAGGCGGGGGCCCTGCATCGAGCTAACGGCGGGTACTTAATTTTAAATGCGCGGGATGTGCTTTCTAATGTTGGGGCCTGGGAAGCGCTAAAAAGAGTGCTCAAAACCAGAAAACTATATATTGAAAATTTAGGTGAGCAGTATGGCATGCTAGCTATGGCCTCCTTAAAACCAGCGGCAATGCCGATTGATGTCAAAGTTATTTTAATCGGTAGTCCGCAAATTTATTACTTACTTTATAATCATGATGAGGATTTTGGTAAACTATTTAAGGTTCATGCCGATTTTGATGTGCAAATGGACAATAATGAGGAAAATGTACAAAAAATGGTGGGCTTTATTAGTTCTACTGTGCAAAGAAAGGGCTTAAAGGATTTCGATCGCGGCGCGGTGGCCAAAGTTGTAGAGCATGCGGCACGCTTGGCCTGCAGCCAAAACAAGCTGACAACACGATTTAATGAAGTGGTAGAGCTGCTTTGTGAAGCTGACACCTGGGCCACAATGGATAATAGTATAGTTGTCAGCGCTCACCATATCAGAAAGGCCATTGAGGAAAAACGATATCGGGCCAATAAGTATGAAGAACGCTTGCAGGAGATGTTTGCTGAGGGTAAGTTCTTGATGGATACGGCTGAAGAAAAGGTCGGACAAGTCAATGGCCTTGCGGTCATGGCGGTTGGTGAATATATGTTTGGCAAACCATCAAGAATTACGGCCAATACCTATCTAGGCAAAAGCGGCATTGTCAATATTGAGCGTGAGACCAAAATGAGTGGTTCCAGTCATACCAAAGGCGTACTGACCCTAAGTGGCTATTTAGGCGAAAAATATGCCCAGAATCAGCCGCTGGCGTTAACGGCCAGTCTGACCTTTGAGCAAACCTATGAAGGAGTGGACGGGGATAGTGCCTCAAGCACTGAGCTTTATGCCATACTGTCAAGTCTGGCCGAACTGCCGATTAAACAATACATTGCCGTAACAGGTTCCGTCAATCAAAAAGGCGAAATTCAGCCGATTGGCGGCGCGACCGAAAAAATCGAAGGATTCTTTGCCGTCTGTAAGCTCAAAGGCCTGACAGGGCGTCAAGGGGTAATGATTCCGTATCAGAATGTAGATGAGTTGACTTTAAATGACGAAGTCGTTGATGCTGTACGCGAAGGTGAGTTTCATATTTATCCTGTCAAGACCATTGATGAAGGCATTGAGATACTGACAGGCACGCCAGCCGGCGAAAAACGCGCTGATGGCAGCTATGCTGATGGTACGGTACACGCTTTAGTGAAGCGTAAATTAAAAGCTTATATGGATACGCTCATTAAGATCGGCAAAAGCGCGGAAGGCGATAAAGCATAAAAAACACTTGCATTATCAGCGTGATACCAATATCATAATAAATATACAAAAACGGGGACGGTACATACCGCCCCCGTCTATATCGTCAAAAGGTCAGCCCGCCGCTCCCCTAAATTCCCCTCTAGAGAGGGGTGGCGCGGAGCGACGGGGTGTGTTGTTTTAAAATGAATACCCCTCTTGAAAAGATGTCATTTACCTTACCAAGGAAGGCTATTAAGATTTAGGCCATCCTTACCATACTCCCTCCGGTGCTTCGCACCACCTCCCTCAAAGATGGAGGCTTTTATGTGTCTCCCTCTTAGAGGGGGATGGGTTCCTTTTTACCAAGAAAGATATTCGACATTGCTTTCAAGCGGGGAATTAATTAAAAGAGGTAAAAATGTGAAAAAGCAAATTCCTGTACTTAAAGGCAATACCTATGAAATAACAATCAGCGGCCTAGGTCACAGCGGCGAAGGAGTCGGGAGATTTGAGGACTTTACCGTCTTTGTGCCCTACGCGCTCCCTGGTGAAACTGTCAGCGTCAAAATCACCGAAGCCAAGAAAAGCTATGCCAAAGGCAAAATCACCAAAATACATACAGCTTCCCCAAACAGGATTGAACCAAAATGTGAGCTATATAAAGAGTGCGGTGGCTGCCAGCTCCAGCATCTAAGCTACGAAGGCCAGCTTGCCGCCAAACGCCAGACCGTTGTTGATGCCATCACACGTATCGGCAAACTTCCCGAAGTTACTATCCATCAGGTGCTTGGCGCCCAAGCCCCCTGGTATTACCGCAATAAAATGCAGTTTCCCGTAGGCTCGGTTAAGGGCCAAACCGTGATAGGCTGCTTTGCGCAGGGCACGCACGAAATTATTAATACAGAAAATTGTATGATTCAGCATGAGACTAATAATCTGATTGCGCAGATGGT
>JAJFUN010000076.1 GCA_021372375.1 Pelosinus sp.
GGCTGTGCAAGTTCTGCCATTACCTTATGCGGCTATATTTATCAGATGATGACCAAAGGAACCTGGGAAAAGGTATTGTTTATTGGCACAGGCAGCTTACATAGTACAACTTCGTATTTACAGAAAGAATCCATTCCCTGTATTGCGCATGCCGTAGCATTAGAAGTATGAGGAGGTCTTAGCGTGCAAGTATATGTAACGGCTTTCATTATTGGCGGGCTAATTTGTGTTATTGGTCAATTATTGATGGATTTAACGGCTTTAACTCCTGCTCATATCTTAGTATTATTTGTCATTCTAGGCGGCGTGCTCAGCGGTCTTGGCTTTTATCAGCCGCTAATTGATTTTGCCGGAGCAGGCGCTACCATTCCTTTGCCAGGATTTGGCCACACCTTGGTCGCCGGAACATTTGAAGAAATTAATAAAGTTGGGGCATTAGGAATATTTAGCGGTGCGTTTAAGGCTGCTGCAACAGGTGTAACAGCTGCCGTAGTATTTGGCTTTTTTATGTCAGTTTTATTTAATCCCAAGGGATAATGAAGTGAGGTGCAAATTATGACTTGGCGGCGTGGTCCACGGCGTATGAATAATTATTCCACCGATACGAACGAAGAATATGCTCAGGAAACTCTAGAGACAGGGCAGGAAAGGTCAGCGCAATCCAGACCAGAAAATGCGCAGGCACAAAATACGGAAAATAAGGAAGATAAAAAAAGTAATGAACAGGATATTATGCTGCTTTTAGAAAAAATTAATCTGCAGCTTGAAAATATGCGGTTAACTGAACAAAATCAGCAGCAAGATTCAGCGGAGGTCAGGAAAGCGAAGCCAGAAAAAACAGGGCTTGAACAGATGGTAACACAGTTACTGCAAAATAATAATACGAATCAAGACTCCATAAACGGTGATAAGACGCAGGATAACCAAAAACAAACAAACGATGCAAACACTTTATTAGGTCAATTATTAAAGAAAAATGAAAAATCCTCATCAAAAACTCAGCAAGAAAACAAATCGCCAAAACCAAATGCCGATACAATGGTTTTGCAAACTGCCGCCGAAGTCTTGTCGCGGGCCCAATACGAACTGTCTAATGAACTAGAAAACAGCTTAAAAAAGCTCAAACAAGTTATTAGTGAAAGCGAACAAATTGCTAATAAAATCAGTAATCTAATAGAACAAAAACAACAATGAAGTGAGGTGAGAACATTGCCGGAAAGAGTTAGAGTTATTTTGGTGACAGATGGAGACCGCGTTGCTCAGCATGTCGTAGAAGAAATTGCCAAAGATTTAGGCTTACGTTGTATTTCGGCTTCTGCTGGCAATCCAACGCCAATTAGCGGTCAAGAAATTGTAACGCTGCTAAAAACAGTTCATCACGATCCTGTTTTGGTAATGGTTGATGACCGCGGCTGCCGCTATAAGGGAGAAGGTGAAGAGGCTATGGAATATATCGTTTCCCATCCGGATGTAGATGTGCTCGGCGTGGTGGCAGTAGCCTCCAATACTACAAATATCGAGGGTGTCGCCGTTGATGCCTGTATAACTGCTGGCGGTGAGCTGACCAATAGATCGGTAGATAAAAATGGCGAAACAAAAAAATCAGATAATGCCATTATTACCGGCGATACTGTCGATGTTTTAAATGATTTGGAAGTACCTATGATTATTGGCGTAGGGGATGTCGGTAAGATGGATAAAGCCGATGATATTAGACGGGGCTGTCCGATAACGCGCAAAGCTGTTGAGGAAATTTTGAAACGGAGTGGCATTCCTTATGAAGCAAGAAGCTAATGCCAAAGTGCAAATTGAAAAAGATATTGATCATAATATAACTTATCTAAAAGATTTATTAGGGGTCGGCGAAACCTATGATATTGTATTTCGCGAATACAAAGTAGGTCGAAAAAGAGCAGCATCTTTTTCCATAAACGGCATGACAAATGATGTACTACTTACTAATATTTTCCAGGATATGCTGACCGTGCACCCCGAAGACTTATCCATAAATACCTTGCAAAAGCTCTTTTATTCGCGTGCAACGCATTCCCAGGTAAAACTCTTAGATAATATGAATGATGCTCTTACCAGCTTATTATCTGGTGAATTATTGTTTTTTGTGGACGATGAAGAGGAAGTTATTGTATTTGATGCACGTTCCTATCCGGCTCGCGCACCAGCAGAATCCAATATTGAAAAGGTAACGCGCGGTTCAAGAGATTCTTTCGTGGAAACTATACCGTTTAATACTGCTTTAATCCGGCGCCGGCTGCGTGATCCTAATCTCCGCTTTGAAATTATTAAAGTGGGCATTCGTTCACAAGCGGATATCGCTATTGCCTATATAAAAGATGTAACAGACCCTAGTTTAATTAAAGACATCAAGCAAAAGCTTAATGACATCAACATTGATGGTATCCCCATGGCCGAAAAGGCAATTGAAGAATATATTGTCGGCGGCAGTAAACTCAATCCTTTTCCGAAAGTACGCTATACCGAACGGCCTGACGTCGTGGCCGTTCATTTGCTGGAAGGACATGTCTGCTTAGTTGTGGATACTTCCCCTAACGTCATGATTCTGCCCACCACAATGTGGCATCACGTACAACATGTCGAAGAGTTTCACCAAAATATTGTGATCGGGTCGTATTTACGCCTGGTCAGACTGATGGGAATTTTATTTTCCTTGCTGCTGCCGCCTTTATGGCTTTCTTTGGTGCTGCAAAAGCATTTACTGCCGGCAGCATTAGCCTTTTTAGGACCCCGAGATCCAGGAATTGTGCCTATAGCCATACAATTTATTCTAGCCGAGCTGGGGATTGAATTAGTTAGAATGGCTACAGTACATGTTCCGTCAGCTCAATCTACCGCGCTGGGGTTTATTGGCGCCTTTATGCTGGGCGAGTTTGCCACCAAAGTAGGGTTATTTGGTAATGAAACTATCTTCTATACAGCAGTAGCGGCAGTTGGCGCTTTTGCAACACCAAGTGTAGAATTTGCGATGGCCATAAGGCTATGGCGCATAGTGCTCTTAACCTTTGTTATGTTCTTTAAATTACCCGGTTTATTAATAGGCATGCTTTTGCTGCTGATTATATTAGCAAGAACCAGGTCTTTTGGCGTTCCTTATCTCTGGCCGGCAATCCCCTTTAACTTTGCAGCAATGAAAGATGTTCTTTTGAGACTGCCGATTCCAAGTAAAGTACTAAGGCCAAGCGTGCTGAAGCCGCTTAATAAAGACCGGATGGAAAAGAAAGAAGAAAAGAATAAAGATAAAAGATGATGCATATAGCAGCAAAAAACACGCTTTTGCGGGTTTTTACTATATTACTTGCCGCGATAATAATTCCGAATTCGTGCCATGCTATCATTGATGTTTGCCAGCTGATCTTCAATGGCGCCTTTATTTTGCGCCGCCACTGCATCTTTGAACTGTTTTATCTGTGAATGGGTTTTGGAAACTTCTCCTAAGATCCCAACCTTTTCAAGACTTGGTTTAGCTTGTCCCCAGGTACCATCTAGTTCATTTACTTTAATTGCGGCTTTGGCCCAATCATTGTCTTCCACATAAAAGCTGACATTACGAATACCATTATCAACAGCAATTAAATCAGATAGGGGAGATAACTTATATGACTTGCCGATTTCACCGATGCTGCCCATAAATTTACTCAGGTTATCATAAGTAGCGGTCGCTTCTTTTTCTTGAATAGCAGCTGTAAGTTTAGTCAGCGCTTCATCAGCCGTTTTGACACCTTTTTTTTCACCAGTCAGCCCTTTGGCCTCCGGCCAGATACTTTGCAAGGTGTTAAGTCCGGCCTCAGCTTCTGGCCATTTTGATTTATTTAAGCCTTGAAAAATTACGCCGGCTGTAGCCTCTAAATCATATAACTGAGCTGGTGGTGCCTGAAACCGTTCTAATATAGGCGGATTGGGCAGGCTTTCGGTGGGGGAACCGGCTGGGCCGATTTCTGGTTTTTTTACAGGTTCAGCCATGCTGCAACTGGTAATTAGGATAGCTAAAGCAATTGCTGCAGCACTATGGCATTTGGCTTTGGTAATATGCATTTTATTTACCTCCTTGATAGTCTGTAGGTATTATGTTTTACAGCCGGAGGTATTTTATTCAGATTTCTTACAAGCTAAAGTTATTATGGCAAGCTATTTTTTGCGTTTTATTTATATAATTTATGGGTATGTGCTTGCTAATCGGCGCTTAATGTGCCAAAATTAAAAAGGTAATTATCAAGTATAGGATAAGGAGGCAAAATTAGTGTTTGGTTTTGGCCCTGAATTTATTTTTAAAATCCCTGGACTGCTCATTGCTCTGACAGTGCATGAATATGCACACGCCCGCGCTGCGGTATGGCTTGGTGACCATACACCAAAAACCGAAGGCCGTTTAACTTTAAATCCTATTGCACATCTTGATCCATTTGGTCTGATTATGCTGTGCATATCGAATTTTGGCTGGGCTAAACCGGTAAATGTAAACTTTTACAATTTAAAGAATTTCCGCAAAGGTCTGTTTTGGGTTTCGCTAGCCGGACCGTTTGCTAATTTTATAACGGCGTTTTTATCTTGCTTAATCTATGTAATACTAGACAATACGGGTCTTTTGTCTATTGAGCTTGAAAAAGTGCTGCGAATATCGTTTCTGATTAATCTATCTCTAGTTGTGTTTAATCTGCTCCCAATTCCACCGCTTGATGGCTCAAAAATTTTGATGAGTATCCTGCCAGATAAAAAGGCTTATTTTTTGGAGCGTATGGAGCAATATGGCGTCTTTATTCTAATGTTACTGGTTGTTACTCATATTTTTGATCCGATTTTTGATCCTCTTGTACGAATAATGGCTATTATTATTCAAGTTTTGGTTTCATTAATTGTTTACTATGTCTGACTATAAAATTAGACTGGAAGTTTTTGAGGGCCCCATGGCCTTACTATTGCATTTAATTGAAAAAGATAAATTAGATATCTACGATATTCCTATCGCGGCCGTTACCCAGCAATACCTAGACTATCTCAAAGCATTAGAAGAGTTTAATATTGAAGTTGCCAGTGAGTTTTTAGTAATGGCCGCTACATTACTGCAGATTAAGTCACGGCTGCTGCTGCCAAAACCGCCTAAAGCAAATGAACTTATCGAAGAAGAACAAGATCCCAGACAGGAATTAATCGCAAGACTCATCGAGTACCGCAAATATAAAGAAATGTCCTATACTTTAGAAAATATGCTAAAAGAGCAGCAACGATATTTTACCCGTCTTCCGCAGGAATTTCATAAACAGTTTACTTTGCCGGAAGGCTTAACTATCGACCATCTGCTGAGGGCAATTGCGGCAGTATGGGAAAGCGTAAGCCCCGAGCTGGCGTTGGTAACACGAGAAGAAATCAGCGTTCAGGACAAGATGCAGGATATTCTTCATTTACTTCACAAAAATAATGGTCAGATTGAATTTAGCACTACGCTGATTCGTGCAGGCACACGCTTTGAAGTTATTGCCGCCTTTCTGGCTTTACTGGAATTAATCCGCTTAAAGCGTATTACAATTAGCCAGGCGTATAGTTTTGCGCCCATTCATATAATCTTAAAAACCGCTGAGGAGGTCGGGCGTTAATGTTTTATGCGCATTTAAAAAAGCATATTGAAGCATTACTGTTTGCTGCCGGTGAGCCGATATCCGACACCCAGCTCGCCCAGATTATTGGTATAGAAAAGGAACATATCGTTCTCCTACTGGCGCAGCTTATAGAGGATATGAAAAATGAGCAGCGAGGCCTTACGATTTTGGAAGTAGCCGGCGGGTATCAGATGTGCACCAAACCGGAATTAGCCGGAACAATTGCCAAACTAGCTGAAGTACAGGAGACCCGTCTATCGCCCGCAGCAATTGAAACGATTGCCATCATTGCGTTTAAACAGCCGATTACCAAACAGGAAATTGAGCATATTCGCGGGGTTAAAGTAGATGGTCTGGTGAATATGCTGGTGGAACGCCGTTTAATCAAAGAGATCGGCCGTAAAGAGGCCATTGGACGCCCTATTTTATATGGGACAACAGAAGAATTTTTAAAGTGCTTTGGCCTGCGTAATCTAAAAGATTTGCCGGAATTGCCCGAGCTTTTGTCTGACCAGCCGTAATGGCTGGTTTTTTTGTATATATAATTAAATATTGTTCAAAATAGATAGAGTAGGAAAGGAGTAGCACTATGAAGCTGTTTATCTTGTTTTTCCTGGCTGAAGCAATAATATACTATCTAATTATGCAACTCAAATTATATTTTGAAGTAATATATCACCGCCAAGAAAATAGCGATAAGCTAATTGTAAAAATCCTGCTGTTTAAATCGCTGGAGTTATATAGTATGTGTATTCCGGCCATTCAATTTGGGATAAGCGGGCAGGCCTTAGTTCCCTGGCCGCAAGCAGAAATAACCACAGATCCGCCTCAGCCGGAGATTAAAACGTACGCTAAGCGGGAACAAAGATTTATTACGAAAAGCATTAAATTATTTGCCCTGCATCCAACAAGGATAAGGCGTCTGATTAATACTTTTTTCGATTTTTTTGAAAAGTATAGTAAATTTATGCGTAAAACAATCAGCTCGCTGCACTGTGAACATTTTAGCTGGCATACTGCCTGCGGTACAGGTGATGCAGCAACTACCGCACTTATGACAGGTCTATTATGGTCTCTTAAAGGCACGGTGCTGCAAAGAATAAAGAAGCATTCTGTGCTAGAGGTTCAGCCTAGTATTAGTATAAAACCAGACTGGGGGACGAACCAGTTTGCTACAGCATTTGAGTGTATATTTAGTATTCGAATTGGTCATGTTATAACTGCAGCTTTCAATGCGTTTTTTATTAGAAATAAGGAGGTTTTAGAAAATGGCTGAGGAACATCCGATTCAAGGGTTAATGAAAACTGCCATGGAAAGCATTAAAGATATGGTTGAAGTTAACACTATTGTGGGTGACGCAGTGGAAACGCCGGACGGAACGGTAATTATTCCAATCTCCCGGGTAACTTTTGGGTTTGCCGCAGGCGGTGGAGACTACACGGTGGAAGAAATGGAGGAAAAGGAAGATGACGTTTTACCTTCCTTTGGCGGGGGCAGCGGGGCTGGCGTAAGCGTAAAACCAGTGGGTTTTCTGGTTTGTTCACCAACCGAAGGTGTACGATTTATGCCTGTAGAAACGAATATTGTGTACGACCGGCTTATTGATTTAGCACCGAAATTATTAGATAAACTGCAAGCTATCTTTAAGGACAATCAAGATAACCCGCCCTGTGAAAACAAGATTCATCCGGAGGAAGCACAGCCGAATTAAGCGAAAAGCCACGCATTATGCGTGGCTTTCTAACCTTTAGCTAAGTTCTTCTAATTTATCTTTAATTTGGGTAGCATGTAATGCTTCGGCTTCGGCAAAATGTTTATACATTTTGGAAATTTCTTGGTCATTCATTTCTCTGGCAAAGTCCTGGTAATTTCTTACGAGTTCTTGTTTTTCTGTAAGTGTTTTTTGTAAAGCTGTTTTTGTATCCATGGTACTCACCTCCTTAGCAGCATTGATATCTCGAACTACTATAAAAGTTTTACCAAATTATTGTATAATTATTCGCTGTTTGATAAATAGGATTTTTTTATATATATGGTTATTTATGCATCTTATAACAAGTGCTGGTTTTGACGAACAGCAGAAAAATATATATAATGTATTGGTGTTCGTTTTAAGGTATTCTCTCGGAAAGGAATTGCTATAATGCTCAATAAGTCCCGACTATTTTGTACACTTGGTACACTATTGGTCATGCTTTTTCCTCAGCAAGGTCTGGCAAATATGCCGGATATCACTGCCAAAGCGGCAATTGTTATCGAAGCATCTACGGGTAAGGTTCTCTATGCCAAAAGTGCGGAAGAAAGACACTATCCTGCAAGTACCACTAAAATGATAACATTGATTGTGGCCTTAGAAAACGGCCAGCTTGACGATATTGTTACAGCAAGTCCCACCGCTGCAAATACCGAAGGCTCCTCGTTAGAATTATCAGCAGGCGAACAGCTAAAATTACGAGAGATGCTGTATGGCATTATGCTCATCTCAGGCAATGATGCGACTGTTGCGGTGGCGGAGCATATCGCTGGCTCAGTGGAGAATTTTGCTAAAATGATGACCGCTAAGGCCCATACTATTGGCGCCAAAGATACTAACTTTGCCAATTCGAGCGGCTTACCGGATGTAAATCATTATACAACTGCCCATGATTTAGCACGTATTGCGGCGTATGGTTATAAAAATCCGATGTTTAAAGAAATTGTTAGTACCAAAACCAAAATCATTCCTTGGGCAGGCAAAGAATATAGCCGTGAATTATTTAACGAAAATAGAATGCTTTGGCTTTATGACGGCGCCAATGGCGTTAAAACAGGCTATACGGATGCGGCTGGCCGCTGTCTGGTATCTGCCGCCGAGCGGGGCGGTATTCAATTAATTGCGGTAGTACTTGATAGCGAACAGATGTGGGATGATTCCATTAAGTTACTCGATTATGGCTTTCCACAGCTAAAAACTCATAACGTATTTCAGGAAGGTGACATTTTTAAAACTGTGCGGGTTACAAGCGGTACACTTGATGCTATAAAGTTAGTAGCCAAATCAGGTTTAACTGTACCAATTGCCGAAAATGAAGAAAATGAGCTTCACACGGCTGTGGAAGTTAGTGACAAAATTACTGCACCGATAACCCAGGGACAAAAACTCGGTATAATCCGCACTTATTATAAAGATACGGAAATAGCAGCTACCGATTTAATTGCTGATCAAGCGGTAGAACGCAAATCGTTTTTCGCCTTGCTGTGGAAATCGGTATGTAGTATCCTGGCCGTTTTTTGGTCATAAAACGCTATACGTTTGGGCTTGTAAAAGAAGTTTGCTAGTGTTCTAGCAAGCTTCTTTTTTTCATATTTTCCTAATGGGGTGATCTGCCGTGATAAATATGATTTGGTTACTATTGATTCTGGCGGGCACTTTATATGCTGCGCTTTGGGGCGATATTGCCCTAGTCACGCAAAGTGCCATTACGGCGGCCGATACCGCTGTCAGTCTCGCGTTTAAACTAACCGGTGTAATGTGTTTATGGCTTGGCATGATGCGCATTGCTGAAAAAGCTGGACTAATCAAATTAATTGTCAAAGTATTGCAGCCGACACTGCGGTTTATCTTTCCTGACATACCAAAGAATCATCCTGCCTTAGGTGCGATTATTCTAACACTTAGCGCCAATATGCTAGGTATGGGAAATGCCGTAACTCCCCTTGGAATTAAAGCAATGCAGGAATTACAAAAGTTAAATAAAGAAAAAACTACGGCCACACCCAGCATGTGTACGTTACTGGTCTTATGTACTGCTGGATTTACGCTGGTGCCGGCAACGGTGATTGCGCTGAGAACGGCAGCCGGTTCGGGCAATCCGACAGAAATTGTTGGACCGACTATATTGGTTAGCCTCTTTGCTACCATTAGTGTGCTCTTTCTAGACCGTATTTGCCGAGTGCTGTTTAAATAGCGTGTAAATAAGGGGGATCGCGATGATTAGTACGCTAAGTGAACAATTATCCGTATGGGTCATCCCTGTTTTACTGGTCTTTATCCCCTTGATTGGCGCAATTAGGCGGGTAAAGGTATATGAAGCCTTTGTGGAAGGAGCTGCGGAAGGGTTTCAGACTTCGATACGAATTCTGCCTTTTTTAGTAGCCATGCTTGTCGCCATAAATGTTTTCCGTGCTTCCGGTGCACTTGGCTGCTGTGTAAATTTTATAGAACCTGTACTTAGTTTTTTTCATATTCCCGGTGAACTCGTTCCTTTAGCCATTATGCGGCCGTTATCAGGCACAGGTGCGCTTGGTCTGACAAGCGAAATTTTTACGGTCTTTGGTCCAGATTCATTGGTCGGACGTATTGCTTCGACTATTTTAGGCAGTACAGATACAACCTTTTATATCTTAACCGTATATTTTGGCGCTGTTGGTATTAGCAGGCCCAGATATTCTGTGTTTGTCGGGTTATGCGGCGATATCATTGGTTTTCTAGGCTCTGTCTATCTCTGTCAGTACTTCTTTGCTCTGCCGTAATCTTTGGAGCTATCTCAAACTGAGTCATATTGAGATAGCTTCTGTTCGTTTCTAAAAGTACAAGCTATCTAAACTGTAGCACTTAGGCTATTAATGAATAAACTGTAATTGGCAAAGAAGTGAAGGAGGGATGGTTATGGTCAAAATAGTAGTAGTCGGCGGCGGCTGGGCGGGATGCGCCGCCGCATTAGCAGCAGCAAAATGCGGGGCAGACGTTGTACTTCTTGAACGAACTGATTTATTATTAGGCACAGGCTTAGTGGGAGGAATTTTTAGAAATAACGGACGTTATACTGCTGCCGAAGAAGCTATTGCCATGGGCGGCGGCGATATGTTTGTTGCCATGGATGCAAATGCCAGACATAAAGACATTAAGTTTCCCGGACATAATCATGCATCTTTGTATGATGTAACAACAATGGAACCGCTAATTAGAAAGGTACTGCAAAACTACGGCATTGTGATTAAAACCAAAGCAAGAGTTGTAGATATAATTAAGTATGGGAAAAAAGTCCAAGGCGTTATCCTTGATAATGGTGAAATTACTACAGGCGATGCCTTTGTTGACACTACCGGCTCAGCTGGGCCTATGGGCAACTGTTTACGGTATGGCAATGGCTGTGCCATGTGTATCCTTCGTTGTCCGTCTTTTGGTCCTCGCATAAGCTTGACAGCACTAGCTGAAATAAAAGAGATTATGGGTCAAAAAATGGATGGGACATATGGCGCCATGAGCGGTTCTTGTAAAATAAATAAAGACTCGCTTGGCGAGGAGCTGCGCGTTAAGCTTGAAAAGGAAGGGGTAGCCGTACTACCTATACCGGAAAATATCCAGAGGAAAAGTTCGCTCGGGAAAAAAGCTTGCTCACAATATGCCCTGCCGGAATATGCTGCAAACCTTATTTTGCTTGATACCGGGCATGCTAAATTAATGACTTCTTATTTTCCCTTAGATGATTTACGCACAATACCTGGTCTTGAAAGTGCAAGATATGAGGATCCTTATGCTGGCGGTATTGGAAATTCTATGCGGTATTTAGGAATTGCCCCTAGCAATAATTCATTACAGGTTCTAGGTATGGACAATTTATTTTGCGCCGGCGAAAAATCTTTAATCTTAGTGGGACATACCGAGGCCGTTGTTACCGGGTTACTTTGCGGACATAATGCAGTTAGATACTGTCTTGATATGCAATATCTAGAGCTGCCGCGTACGATAGCCTGCGGTGATTTTATTATGTTTGTGCATGAATGCATGAATCAAGACGAAGGGCTGAAACTTCGCTATACTTTTGCCGGCGCCGCTTATTTTGAACGAATGAAAAATTTATCACTATACTCTACCAGTCGTGCGGAAATTAGTGCGCGCGTTGCCGAAGCTGGCCTTACTGATATTTACAATACCTGTTTAATATGAGGAGGGCAATATGAAAAATCTTAGTTTATACTGCATTGATATAAATAGCCGGTATTGCCCATGCTTACTTGCAGAAACCAACCACTGTGTTTTTTGTAGTCAATTAAAAGGAGAAGAAAGCTGCAACTGCAATTGGCAAGGGGTTTGTGTACTTTATGAACAGCATTGGCAAAAAAAGAATAGTGCGCATACCAAAGAACCGTTACGCAGTGAAATAACTACGAAATTTTCAATTACTGAAGAGCTGGCCAAAGACATTTATCTGCTAAAATTTTCTGTACCGCAGGAACTGGCTAAGGAGTTAAACAAACCTGGCGCCTTTGTATTTTTGCGCGCACCAGGCGATGAGCATTTTTGCCGGTTTCCGGTAGGCGTAATGAAAGTAAGCGAAAACGAGGCATATGTAGTAATCGAAAAAATCGGACCTAAATCAACCCGGCTTTTTTTTAATAATAATACCGAGCTGGTAGTACGCGGTCCTTACCATAATGGTATGTTTGGTCAGCCTTGGATTGACAAAATTACGGGTGGTAAGATATTATTGATAGCTGGAGGCATGGGACAGCCGCCGGCACTGCCGGCAGCCATTAAGCTTAGCCAAAATCATAATAAAATAGTTGCAGTTTTAGCGCCAGGCAAGGTTGGTCATATTTTTATTGCAAAAGAGCTTGCCAATTTAGGCATAGACTTGCGCCCTGTTGTATCGATGCGTAAAAACGGCCTGCCGTTATTAAAAGAGCTGCTTATAGAAAAGCCTGATCTTATTGTCAGCGCCGGGCCTGATGAGCAGCATTATGCAATAGTAAATGTCCTTCAGGATCAGGGCCTCGATATTCCCATGGCCGCGACGAATAATGCACCCATGTGCTGTGGCGAAGGCATTTGCGGCAGCTGTATCAAAGAAACTAACGATAATAAAAAAATCCGCACATGTAAAGTACAAACGGATTTTACTTATTTGATACCATATTAAACCTATTTCAGTATATAATATATATATGTCATAACAGAAGGAGCTATCATAAGTGGAACGTTTGCAAAAAGTAATAAGCCAGGCTGGCATTGCTTCGCGCCGGGACGCGGAAGTGCTGATCACCAGCGGTAAAGTTAAGGTTAATGGGGTTGTTGTAACAGAGCTTGGCACAAAAGTAAATCCATTAAAAGATAAGGTAAGTGTAAATGGTAATTTAATTACCAGTGAAAAACATGTATATGTCTTGCTTAATAAGCCCAAAGGCGTTATTTGTACGATGGAAGACCCTCAGGGCAGGCGTAAGGTGAGCGATTTAGTAGCTGAGATACCTGAGCGGATTTATCCGGTGGGACGGCTTGACTATAATACAGAAGGTCTGTTATTAATGACAAATGACGGTGCTATGACTAATGGTCTCCTGCATCCCAGCCGTCAAATTTTCAAAACCTATATTGCCAAAGTTCATGGTCAGCCGCCGGAAGAAAAAATTGATTTACTGCGGATTGGTATAAAATTAGCAGATGGCGTGACCCAACCGGCGCGTATTCGAATTTTGGAAACAGATCGCGAAAAAAATATTACCTCACTCGAAGTCACCATTCATGAAGGGAAAAATCGGCAAATTCGCCGGATGTTTGAAGCCATCGGCTATCCGGTAAAGGGGCTGAAACGCATAAAGTTTGCCTTTTTAACCTTAACAGGTTTACGCCGCGGTCAGCATCGTTTTCTTACGAGTGAGGAAATAGCCGAATTGAAACAATATATGGAGTAATCTCCCCAAACCCCTTTCTAGGGGTTTTCTTTCACAATATAAGAAAGTATAATATTTTGGGCTATTAATCATAGTTCGTTTTTCTGTAATTAGTCGAAACATTACTTACTTTCTTATTGTTTTAAAAACGCATAGCGTTTTATTTAGTGCAATTTATAATGAAAGGTGATTGTCATGAAAAAAGTTATAATTATTGGCGCAGGCGCAGCAGGTTTAATGGCAGCAGTCAGTGCCGCCAAGGCTGGAGCCAGGGTAACAGTTCTCGAAAAAATGCCATCTATTGGTAAAAAACTATTAATTACTGGCAAAGGACGCTGTAATATAACCAATAGCGGCGCCCTTGAGAACTTCATGGAAAATATGCCGGGAAATGGAACCTTTTTATATAGTGCTATACATAGCTTTAATAATCAGGATATCATTGCATTTATGAATGAGCATGGCGTACCAACAAAGCTTGAGCGAGGCGGGCGGGTATTTCCTGTTAGCGATAAAGCTGCCGATGTGGTAAAAGCCTTTCAAAAAGCACTCAGCGAACTAAAGGTCGAAGTTCTTTGCCAGCAAACGGTAAAAAAAATCACAAGTACAGGGGAAACCTTAGAAATAGTGACTGCAGCGGAGCAAAGGTTCGCTGCTGATGCCATTGTGCTTGCTACCGGCGGATCATCCTATCCGGGAACAGGCTCCTCAGGCGACGGTTATAACCTGGCTAGGGAACTTGGTCATACTATTGTACCGTTAAAGCCTTCCTTAGTTCCGCTAGAGGTCGCTGAAGACTGGATTACAGATTTACAGGGGTTATCCTTAAAAAATGTGACAGCTGCAGTTAGTGTGAACGGCGTAGAAGTTGGCAGTGAATTTGGTGAAATGCTGTTTACTCATTTTGGCGTGTCGGGTCCCATTATCTTATCTTTAAGTAAGAAAATAGCAGAGGCACTGCAAAATAAACGCAGCACCGTACTGCTAAAAATTAACCTAAAACCGGCCTTAACCAGAGAAGTGCTTGATAAACGACTCCAGCGTGATTTTGAAAAATATTCCCGGAAGCAAGTGAAAAATGCGCTTAATGATCTTCTGCCGAATAAATTAATTGACACAGTAATGGATTTAGCTTTTCTTGATCCGGAAAAACCTATTAATCAGGTCACTAAAGAAGAACGCAGCCGTCTCCTTGAGGTAATTACCGCGCTTACCTTTACTATTGTGCGCACCCGTCCGCTTAGTGAAGCCATCGTTACTGCCGGCGGTATTCACATAAAGGAAATTAACCCCAAAACCATGCAATCCAAGCTGATTCAAAATCTGTATTTCGCCGGTGAAGTAATTGATATTGACGGTTATACCGGTGGTTATAATTTACAGGCAGCATTTTCTACCGGCTTTGTCGCCGGTAAAAATGCTGCTGATTGAATAATAATAAACAAGGCTATACCCCGCCAAACCTGGATATACTATGCCTATCAAATAAGGAAAGGCGCGGTACGCTTTGAGAAAATCAGAACGAATTTGGCAAAATGTTTTGCGGGGTGAAACTTTCTTATTTCGTTTTTTATTTAGCGCAGTCCTCATTTTACTATTGTCTCAGGCAGTACTTTTCCGTGATGATACGCGCACTTATTTTTCCAGAGTAGATTATTTAGAAGGACAGCCCATTTCAGCAGAGGAAGGAATCGCCGGTAGCGATCTACTTGAAAATGTAATCAATACCAAACAGACACTGCGTAAAAGCAAAGCAATAACCATTCACATGATTAAACCAGCCCAAAGTAATAATGTCTCGGTAACCGTTAATGGACAAGCAGCTGGCGACTTTACTAATGGCTATGTAACATTTTCTGTTTATAGCGGCGATTTTGTGGAAATTGATGCCACAAAAATGACCCAAACAGGGCAATATATTGTAAATACCGATGCTAATGAACTAAAAAGCATCAATGGTCTTCTGCTGGAAAGCAAACACAATATTGTGACACTTGGCAAAATTAAATATGCCACAAATTAAGTTTGTGGCATATTTTAGCAGGATAATTATTATTTTGTGATGAATATACTAGAGTCTATATTAATGAGTACTTTACAAAAATACTAAAATAGGTGATAAGATGAACATAGAAAATCAATTAACTATTTCAGCCAAAAAACAACTAATCGGAACCATTCGTATCCCCGGGGACAAATCTATTTCACACCGCAGCATCATGCTTTCCGGCTTAGCCAGTACGCCAGTCGTAGTAAAAAATTTTTTGTTTGCCGCTGACTGCTGTTCAACAATCAGCTGTATGCAAGCCTTAGGCGTACAAGTAGAAAAACAGGCGAGCGGTGATCTTCATATTCAAGGAAATGGGTTTTATGGTCTACAAGAGCCAAAGGACATTTTAGATGCGGGAAATTCGGGAACTACCCTACGATTATTAACAGGCATACTGGCTTGCCAGCCCTTTTTCAGTGTAATCACAGGTGATGCTTCCCTGCGAAAGAGGCCGATGGGCAGGGTGGTAAAACCGCTGTCCATGATGGGCTGTCAGATGGTCGGCAGGCAGGAAACCCGGTATATTCCGCTGGCGATAAAACCTGGTGAAAATATCCGGGGAATCCAGTACAATATGCCTGTAGCCAGTGCACAGGTTAAATCTGCCATTCTCTTAGCCGGCTTATTTGCTGCAGAAACTACGGTTGTAACCGAGCCATATCTTTCACGCGATCATACCGAACGAATGCTGGAGACATTTGGTGTACCTATAAAACGCGATGGACTTAGTGTCAGCCTAGAGGGCGTTACTGAGCTGACAGCACCAGCGGTCATTGAAGTCCCTGGCGATATTAGCTCAGCTGCTTTTTGGCTTGTTGCAGGTTCGATTATGCCGGATAGTCAGCTTACACTAGAAAACGTCGGCATTAATCCAACGCGAACCGGCATTTTGGATGTTTTAAAAGAAATGGGCGCGAATATATCGCTTATCAATGAACGCTTGAGCGGCACAGAGCCTATTGCCGATCTTACGATTAAATCAGCCCAGTTACAGGGTGTAACCATTGAAGGAGAAATCATTCCTCGTTTAATTGATGAAATTCCTATTCTGGCGGTAGCGGCGCTCTTTGCTAAAGGCCGTACTGTCATTCGCGGGGCAGAGGAACTTCGTGTGAAAGAAACAGATCGGCTGCGTGCTGTTACCAGTGAATTAACAAAAATGGGGGCCAAAATCGAGGAAACGCCTGACGGATTAATTATTGATGGTCCGCAAAAACTAGAGTTTGCTGTTTGTGATTCACATGATGACCATCGCATGGCCATGTCTTTAGCAATAGCGGGACTGGCCGGATGCGGCGTGGAAATTAATAATCCGGACTGTGTACGAATTTCCTATCCCGATTTCTTTACAGTCTTAGATAAAGTTAGTTTATAAAAGCTCCCCTCTCTAGAGGGGAACAAAGGCAAAATGCTGGTCTTAAGACTAAAAGACCGCGCAAGCGTTTTATTTAGGAGGGCATATGAAAAAGTTAGTTGTGGCGATTGATGGCCCCGCAGGTGCGGGAAAAAGTACAGTAGCGCGCATGCTGGCAAAGCGTCTTAATTATATCTACATAGATACTGGCGCGATGTATCGCGCCATTACTTTTGAGGTAATTTCTAAGGGATTAAGCCCAAAAGACGATGAGGCAATTGCTAAGTTAGCCCAAAAAGTGCATATTGAACTTAAAAATACGGAAGGGGCCGCAATGGTTCTGGTGGACGGCAAAAATGTAACCGAAGAAATTCGTACGCCGGAAGTATCACGCCTAGTTCCGGAAATCGCCCAAAATAGAGAAGTGCGTCAGGCTATGCTGCTTTTACAGCGGCGTCTGGCAAGCCAGGGCGGTGTAGTAATGGATGGCCGCGATATCGGCACTAATGTGCTGCCAAACGCCGAAGTTAAAATTTTTCTAACCGCCTCAATCGAGGAACGAGCCCAGCGGCGCTATCTTGAACTTAAGGCCAAAGGCTTTGCCGTTCATCTTGAGGACTTAAAACAAGAAATTGCAGCACGTGACAAACAAGATAGTGAGCGCCCGATTGCTCCCTTGGTTCAGGCTGCTGATGCCAAACTACTTGATACCACCAGTTTAGCAATTCTGGAGGTAGTCACAAAGATACTGAATATCTGCGAGGAGAGAGCCAGCATTGTTTAGTTTCTATGATTGTTTACGTGCAGTTTTAAAATTCCTGTTTACCGCACTATTTCATTTAAAAGTAAATGGTCAGGCTAATATTCCTAGCCAAGGCGGCGTTATTATTGCGTCCAACCATGTAAGCAACTGGGATCCGCCCATGCTTGGTACAGCTATGCAGCGTCCTTTATGTGCCCTGGCCAAAGAAGAACTATTTAAAGTACCGGTATTTAGTTTTATTATTCGTAAATTAAATGCTTTTCCTATTCGCCGAGGAGCGGCTGACCGCGCAGCAATCAGTGCTGCCCTTAAATTACTGAAAGAGGGTAAGGCGGTGCTTCTTTTTCCTGAAGGAACCCGCAGTAAAGACGGAAAATTAGGTGAAGGTAAGCATGGTGTAGCCATGCTGGCAGTTAAAGCAGGCGTACCAATTAT
>JAJFUN010000037.1 GCA_021372375.1 Pelosinus sp.
ACTTTTTGCCCAGACTTCTATGTCCGCAAGCATGCTTTTCCCAATGCCCTTACCGCGATATTCTTTTCTTACAACCACATCTTCAACAAGGGCTTTCCACCCGCCCTCGGCTGTCGATATCAGTAATTGAGCCGAGCACATGCCGATAATAACACCTTGATATTCGGCGACCAACAAATAACGCCCTGCTGGATGCAGAAAAAGCATTTCTAGTCCCTGCCGCTGTTTGGCGTCATCTATAACGAAGTCTTCCTCTAGCGCAAAAACAAGCGAGATAAGCCCTACCATAGCCTCAATATCTTTCCGTTCAGCCTTTCTAAGCACAAGATTAGTAAGCATATCATGACACCACCTATAGCTTTTAGTATTATTATAACGTAATTCTGTACAAGGACAAGTTATGAACAGTACATTTTACTAATTCAACCTGAATTATTCATGTAACTTTTTAAAAACCCGGCGCAATGCCTATAAAATCACAAATCTATCAGATTTGTGCCGGCTATTTTACCGATAATGTATCTGATGAACTTGCAATAGATCCGGTTCTCACTGCGTGTTTTGGTAAAATAGCCTTTTAAAACCATTACTTTCCAACTCATGGATATCATCCGCTAGTATGTTTAAAATACATTGACAGCTTACACATATTCTGCTACTATTTAGAAATAGATTTAGGCAAAGAAGCCTGCCCCACTTAGGGTGCGCTTCTTTTTTTCTATATTTATGCTTGTATCCCAAGATTGTTCCATAAATTAATATAGATTTGTGGATTATTTAGCAGTAAAACATTGCTAGACTGCTAAATAATGCAGGCGCTGGACTAGAGCATGGGCAAGGAAACATGGACACTTACGCATCTAGAGCCTCGGCCGCTTTGCACACAATAAAAACAGCAAGAAAAATTAGGAGGTTTTATGATGAACAAAAAATTACTTACAACTGCCATCGTAAGCATGATGGTACTATCAACAGGAGCAGTTATGGCAGCACCGATACAACTTGACGGGTCTATGTCCTATCGGTATCGTAATGATACAAATACTACTAGAGAGGACAATAATGCAAGCATTTTCCGTTTTACCTTAAATGCGAAAACAGAAATTGCCCCTAATCTTTCTCTCTATGGCCGTTTGGCAGCTGAAAGTATATCCAAAAGAGGCGGGTTTGCTTCGGATATAATTCAAGGCGATAACACCGCTAAGTCTATTGCTGAAGTAGACCAATTCGGCTTTATTTACACCAATAGCAACTTTACTTATAAACTCGGTAAACAAGATGCGGTTATCGGCGGTACCGGCTTACTTTATGATTCCACTGGATATCTTGGCAAAAATAACGGCCTTAGCGGCATCAACATTACCGGTACAACAGGTGTAACTTCTGTTAGTGTACTTGCCGGCCAGGAAAATGCTTATGGCACGGTTGATAACAAGGTTTATGCCGTACGCGCTGCTTTCAGTCCGGTCAAAGACCTGACAATCGGCGGCACATTAGCTAAATATGACGCTGACAAAGATATCAATTACTATGCAGTAGATGCTGCTTTTACCCAAGGTAAAGCAACCTATTCCGCTGAATATGCCAAATCCAATGCTGACAGTCAAAATAAAGCATATGATATCGGCGTATCTTATGCTTTTGATAGCAAAAACTCTGTTTCGGTTACAAACTTTAAAGTACAAGATAATGCCACTATAGATCAAACAAACTATGGCTCTATCACTGGTTATGAAGATAACGGCAAAGGCTTCTACTATTCCTACAATCATAAATTCACTAAAGATACCAGCGCTACTTTATTCTACAGAGATTACAAAGATGTTGATGGGGCAAATAAAAATCATAATACTTCCTTCCGTGCTACTGTAAACTACAATTTCTAATCTTAAAGCCAAAGGTGCTGTCGCATTACGTGCGACAGCACCTTTTTTATAAGATTTTCCTTTGTAGGGGCAATCCCTCCGTGGTTGCCCGCGTACAAACAATCTGATGTGAATAGACTTTCTGTGGTATACAGAAGGCATCGCTTATAAGTTTGTTTTTCTTAGTACCACAGATTAGTTTCTTCTGCTTTGAGCGCCTCTACGCGGGCAACCACAGAGGGATTGCCCCTACATATTAAAAAAAACACCGAGTGGCTGTCACATCAGTGATATTATATCGCTGATGTGACAGCCACTTTTTTCTTTATCTTACTAGATGTTATGTAAATATTACCTGTAGCAAATCTCAGAGGTAATCAGCATCTACTGTCGAAATATATTTCAATCAAAACATTATGTTAATTGTTTTGAGTAAAAATTAGAAGGAGTTGACTTTGGTGAACATTGCCAACCTAAAACTAGCAGATATTGTAGATGTAGAATTCTTACAGCGTTTCCAGGATGATTTTGCTAAAAGCATCGGTATCGCCAGCGTTACAGTAGACTTAGACGGAAAACCAATTACAAACCCTAGCTACTATACGCGTTTTTGTGACCAGTATACCCATTCCACCAAATGCGGTGATGATCGCTGCGCTGAATCCCATTTACGCGGCGGACAAGAAGCTGCCAGAACCGGCAGACCTTATGTATTCGAATGTCATGCCGGACTGATTGATTTTGCGGCGCCTATTATGCTGGAAGGCAAATTGATTGGCACCATTCTTGGCGGACAAGTATTAACAGCTGCTCCTGAAGAAGAAAAGTACAGAAGAATTGCCAAAGAAATCGGCGTAGACGGTGACGTTTATGTTGAAGCTGTAAAGGAAATTCGCAAATTGCCGCGCGAACAGATTGCTGCGGCAGCCAATGTCTTATTTATTGTAACTAATAACCTTTCAAAAACCTGGTATTATCAACATAGATTAAGACAGACCTCCGGTATACTTAATGATCAGATATCACAGATTATTGCAACTATGGAAGAACTAGCCTCATCTGCAACGGATGTGAATCAAAATCAAACTACCTTAAATATCGAAGTAAAAAATGTCAGCCAGGTTTCCGAAAAAATCAACAATGTCCTCGACTTCATTAAAGACATTGCTGATGAAACCCGGCTGCTCGGACTGAACGCGGCCATTGAGGCAGCTAGAGCAGGTGAAGCCGGACTAGGCTTTGGCGTAGTAGCGCAGGAAATCCGTAAATTATCTGGTGATTCCAAAGAAACAGTGGACAAAATAAAAGAATTAACTACCCATATCCAGGCATCAGTAAATAAAACAGTAACCATGAGTGATTTGACTTCACAGACAGTAGAACAGCAATCCGCCGGCATCCAGCAAGTAACCGCCAGTGTCCAGGAAATCTCCTCCTTAACTACGGAGCTAATGAATCTGGCCAACGAAAAGTAATACCCCGGAGTAAACGATGATAAGGAGGAAGCAGCGTGGCCGCTAAACAGTTTGTTGTTTTCTTAGTAAACGGCGAAGAATATGGTATTGAAGTTACTGCAGTAAATGGTATTTTGCGTTATAAAAATTATAAAATAAAAAAATTACCCACAGTACCAGCAATTATTGAAGGTGTCATTAATTTACGCGGCAAGGTCAATTATATTTATAACCTAAATAAAATGTTTGCTCATAGCGCCAATGCCATTGACCCTGAAAGCAAAATTATGATGGTATATGCTGCAGAGCAAACGGTAGGCTATATTGTGGATGAGGTTACAGATATCGTTCATATAGATGAAGCAGATATCGAGCCCGCCCCAGCCTCTATTTCAAGTATCCAGGGCGAGTATATTTCTGGTATCGGCAAACTGGATGAACGCTTAATTATTATGCTGGATATAGAAAAAACGCACAGCAGATAAGCTATACTTTCTTAACTAATAACAAAAACCCAAGAAGCCTGCAAAATGCGTCTTCTTGGGTTTATTTTAAGTCTAGCTTATTTTTTTGCTGTTAGATATTCATCAATGGCAGCTGCCGCTTTCTTGCCTGCCCCCATTGCGAGAATAACCGTAGCGGCTCCTGTTACAACATCACCGCCGGCAAAAACGCCGGGTTTGCTGGTTGCCCCTGTTTCATCACTGGCAATAATATTGCCCTTTTTATTGGAATCAAGCCCCTTAGTCGTTGACTGTACCAAAGGATTTGGCCCTTGTCCAATGGCAATGATGACAGTATCTACATCCAGCACAAATTCAGAGCCTGGTATTTCTACTGGACGGCGACGGCCTGACGCATCAGGTTCACCAAGTTCCATCTTAATGCATTTAAGGCCTGTTACCCAGCCTTCTTCATTTCCCATTACCTCCAGCGGCGCTGTAAGCAGCTTAAATTCAATACCCTCTTCTTTAGCATGATGCACTTCTTCCCGGCGAGCCGGCAGTTCGTTTTCTGAACGGCGATACACAATATATACTTCTTCAGCGCCCAGACGAAGTGCAGTACGCGCACCATCCATGGCCACATTACCGCCGCCGACAACGGCTACCTTTTTACCAACATGAATGGGTGTACCGCACTCTGGAAATTTATATGCTTTCATCAAATTGCAGCGAGTCAAAAACTCATTAGCGGAATACACGCCATTTAAGTTTTCTCCAGGTACCCCCATAAAGTGCGGGAGTCCTGCGCCGCTGCCAATGAACACGGCGGAAAAACCTTCTTCCTCCATTAGTTCATCAACCGTAAAGGTTTTACCAATAACCGCATTGACCGCAATCTCTACACCCATTTTGCGTAGATTATTGATTTCTGCCTGCACGATTTCTTTCGGCAGCCGAAATTCAGGAATGCCGTACATGAGCACCCCGCCTGGCGCATGCAGCGCTTCAAAAATAGTTACCTTGTAGCCAAGTTTGGCCAAAGTGCCTGCTGCGCTCAGCCCGGCCGGGCCTGAGCCGATCACCGCAACCTTCTTGGCATCAGCAGCATATTTTACTTTTTCGACTACTTCACCTTTATGACGGGCATAATCAGCTGCATAACGTTCCAGACGGCCAATCCCCACGGACTCGCCCTTTTTGCCAAGCACACAATGTTTCTCACATTGTTCTTCCTGCGGGCAAACACGACCGCAGACCGCCGGCAAACCATTGACATTTTTAATGCTGGTAATAGCAGCATCCAGATCATTTTCTTTGATATGCTTAATAAAAGCCGGGATATCTACGCCAACCGGACACCCTTGACGGCAAGGAGCAGCTTTGCAGGACAAGCATCGATCTGCCTCAGCTTTAGCAATCTCAGCAGTATAACCAAGCGCCACTTCCGAAAAATTTTTTGCGCGTACCTTGGGTTCTTGTTCCGGCATTTTGTGTTTTTCTAATGAGAGTGACATTGGCATCCTCCTTTACCGTGGTTAGCACAGTGTTCACTATGACTCTTCTCCTGTGGTTTATACATACGCTGTCTAGTAACAAGTCCAGCAAAATCCACTTTATGGGCGTCAAATTCCGGGCCATCGACACAAGCAAATTTATTTTCATTGCCGACAGATACACGGCAGCCGCCGCACATCCCTGTACCATCAACCATAATCGGATTCAGGCTGACTACAGTTGGTACACCATACGGACGGGTTGTTTCAGCCACATTGCGCATCATAATAACAGGCCCAATGGCCACAACAAGGCCGATTTTTTCGCCGGATTCCAGCATTTGTTTCAAAGGATCTGTAACAAAGCCTTTGTGGCCTGCTGAACCGTCATCTGTCGTAATATGTAAAGTATTACTTACGGCAGCCATTTCCTCTTCATAGATCAAAATATCCTTGCTGCGGGCGCCAATAATCGAAACTACATTATTGCCAGCCTCTTTCATCCCGCGGGCAATCGGATAAACCGGCGCAATGCCAATACCACCGCCAACACAAACTACGGTACCAAAATTTTCAATATGGGTAGGTTTACCAAGAGGGCCAACCAAATCAAGGATGCTTTCCCCTTCATTCAATTTGCCTAGTAGCTGAGTAGTACCCCCAACCTCTTGGAATATCAAGGTAATGGTTCCCTTCTCCCGGTTGAAATCAGCAATTGTTAATGGCACGCGTTCTCCATCTTCATCAATCCGCAAAATAACAAACTGTCCGGGCTGAGCCTTTCTGGCGATCAGCGGTGCATCCATTTCAAACATTTTAACATTTGGCGCTAATTCTTGCTTTGTAAGAATTTTAAACACATTAACCCTCCTTACTTGCAGTTGCAACACTTAAATAACTAATTTATTGATATTTTATCTCATTTATTTAAAAAATACTATGGAGAAAACTGGATTAGTACAAATTATGCGCTGTTCACTATTAGAATAAGCCCACAATTTTACCGTTATTATCAATATCCATTCTTTCCGCCGCCGGATGTTTAGGAAGACCAGGCATGGTCATAATCTGTCCTGTCAGGGCAACTAAAAAACCAGCCCCGGCAGCAAGCCGCACTTCCCTTACTGTAATGGTAAAGTTAGTTGGTCTCCCTATCTTTGCCATATCATCACTTAATGAATATTGCGTCTTAGCCATGCAAATCGGTGTTTTGTCATAGCCTAATTCGATAAGTTCCTTAATGGTCTTTTCGGCAGCCGGCTCATAAATTACATTGTCTGCGCCGTATATTTCCCGGGCAATCGCCAAAATTTTATCTTTAATAGGGGCCTTTTCATCATAGATAAACTTAAAACTATTTGGTTTTTCGCAGGCACTCAGCACCTTTTCGGCCAGTTCAACTCCGCCTTCGCCGCCCTTTGCCCAAACTTCAGACAGAGCCACCTCAGCCCCCAGCGCCTCGCATTTTTCCCGCACAAAAGCCAGTTCCGCCTCGGTATCAGTGGGAAATGCATTGATGGCCACAACTGCCGGCAAGCCGAATTTCTGCATATTTTCAATATGTTTTTCAAGATTGGCCATGCCTTTTTCAAGGGCTGCCATATTCTCGCCAACCAGCTGAGTTTTGGGTACACCGCCATGCATTTTAAGCGCTCTGACTGTAGCCACAATTACTACTGCATCAGGTTTTAACCCAGCAAAACGGCATTTGATATCCAGAAATTTTTCCGCACCAAGGTCAGCGCCGAAGCCGGCCTCGGTAACTACCACGTCAGCTAGCTTTAAAGCAAATTTGGTAGCCATAACACTGTTACAGCCATGGGCAATATTAGCAAATGGTCCGCCATGCACAAAGGCAGGTGTATTCTCAAGCGTCTGCACTAAATTAGGCTTGATGGCATCCTTAAATAGTAATGTTAAGGCTCCGGTAACGTTAAGTTCCTCTGCGGTTACAGGTTTTCCTGCATAAGTATAGCCAATAATAATACGGCCAATGCGAGCCTTCATATCATCTAGATCACTCGCCAAACAAAGAATGGCCATCATTTCCGAAGCGACCGTAATATCAAAACCGCTCTCCCGTGGTACCCCGTTAGCCTTGCCGCCAAGACCGCAAATTACCGAACGCAAAGCACGTTCGTTAAGGTCAAGCACCCGCCGCCAGGTAATCCGCCGCGGATCAATACCAAGTTCATTGCCTTGGTGAATATGATTATCAATAATGGCTGCTAGCAAATTATGGGCGGAAGTAATGGCATGAAAGTCACCGGTAAAGTGAAGGTTAATATCTTCCATCGGCACAACCTGCGCATAGCCGCCCCCGGCTGCTCCGCCTTTAATGCCGAAACAAGGTCCTAAAGACGGTTCTCTCAGCGCTATCACGACTTTTTTATTGAGCCTTCTCATAGCATCGCCGAGACCAACCGTAGTAGTTGTCTTTCCTTCTCCTGCCGGCGTTGGATTAATGGCCGTAACCAGTACTAATTTGGCATTCTTCTGGTCTTTTACCCGCTGCCAGGTCTTAAGGGAAACCTTGGTTTTATACTTACCGTATAGTTCAAGTTCCTCATCCGGAATATTTAGCTCTTTGGCTACCTCCACAATAGGTTTCATCACTGCCGCTTGGGCAATTTCCACATCACTTTTCAATTAAAAAGCCTCCTTATCAACCTAAATTTATATTATACTGCAATTCTATCGCTTTAAGTGTATTATATAGCAGCATGGCAATCGTCAATTTGCCAACACCGCCCGGCACAGGGGTAATAGCGCCCGCGACTTCTTTTACTGCGTCAAAATCCACATCGCCAACTAGTTTCTTTTCAGCTATCCGATTAATCCCCACGTCAATTACCACAGCGCCTGGCTTAACCATTTCGCTGGTAACAAAGCGAGGTTTGCCGATGGCAGCTACTAAAATATCAGCCTCCCTGGTAATATCGGCTAAATCCTTAGTACGTGAATGACAAACCGTCACTGTCGCATTTTTAGCGAGTAATAAATGAAACATCGGTTTGCCGACGATATTGCTGCGGCCAATAATTACCGCTTTTTTACCCTCAATGGAAATGCCCGCAAACTCTAGCATCTTGATGCAGCCATGCGGCGTACAGGGAACAAGACTATCTTTGCCAATGCCCAGCCTGCCCACGTTAACCGGATGAAATCCGTCTACATCTTTTTTAGGGTCAATTGCCTCTAGAATCTCGGCCTCATAATCACTAATCTGCTGAGGCAGCGGCAGCTGGACTAAAATACCATGAACGGCAGTATTTTTATTTAATTTATCAATTTCGCTGAGCAGTTCTTCTTTAGTTGTTGTTTCCGGCAGGCTAACAACTTCAGAGGAAATGCCAAGTTCCTCACAAGCTTTATGTTTATTATTTACATAGACTTTCGAGGCCGGATTTTCACCCACAATAATTACCGTCAGTCCTGGTATTATTTTGTATGTATCTTTAGCTATTTGAACTTTTGCTTTAACTTCTGCTTTAATTTGCGCTGCATATACATTGCCTTCAAGTATTTGTGCTGACACAAAACCACCACCAATTAAAATTTATAAAAACAGACCTATTATGGTAAATATAAAAATGGAAATTCCAACAATGCCGTTTCGCATAAAGTACTTTTGCGTAACCGCATGAAGATCATGGGGACTGACAATCTTATGCTGATAGATTAGCACGATTGCTGCTACTATTACCCCAAAGTAATAAATGGCTGGCAAACTTTCGAGTACCCCTACCGCCAAAAACGCAGCAATACTTAGGATATGCATCTTTTTCGCCAAAGAAAGTGCACCAGCAACCCCAAACCGTACCGGCATAGAATGAAGCTGATGCGCCTTATCAAACTGGACATCCTGACAAGCATAAATGACATCAAAGGCCGCAATCCAAATACCAACTGCGCCGCCAAGTAAAATGACGCTGAGTGAAACATCACCGCGTACTGCCATCCACGCCCCGATTGGCGCAGCTGCCAGGGCTGAACCCAGCACAAGGTGGCAGGTCCACGAAAAGCGTTTCATGTACGGATAAGCGGATAACGGGACAAGCGCGAGCGGCGCCAGTATTACACAAATAGGTTTCAGCATTGACGCCGCGATAAGCAGCATAATAATACTTAAAACAATAAATATAATAGCGTCTCGCGACCCAATAGCGCCTGTTACCATTGGACGCCGCGCGAACCGCGGCTGATCCACATCATACTTTAAATCTATATAATTATTGAGCGCTAGCGCCGCACTGCGCGCACTGACCATGGCAATGGTAATCCATATAAGATCATGCCAGCTTGGCATGCCTTTTACCGCCAAAAATGCCCCCATATAGGCAAAAGGCAGGGCAAATACCGAATGGGACAGCGCTACATTATCGATATGTGCTTTAAGTTTATTCAAGGCCAAGATCCTTCCATTTTGCATCAACTAGATTTTTCACTTCTTGATTCATCACAATTTCATCAGGCCATTCGCGCGTATGTCCTTCTTCCGGCCAGGCTTTGGTCGCATCAATACCTACCTTTGTCCCCCATTTAGGCATTGGCGAGGAATGATCAAGTACATCAAGCGGTCCATCTACCATTACAATATCGCGTTTAGCATCAATATTGTTAAAAACGCGCCACCATACTTCATTCATATCCTGTACATTCACATGCTCATCTACAATAATAATCATTTTGGTAAACATCATCTGCCCTAGACCCCAGATAGCATGCATAATTTTTTTGGCCTGCTGCGGATAGCTTTTTCGGATGGAAATTACTGCACAGTTATGAAATACCCCCTCAAGTGGTAAATTCATATCAACAATTTCCGGCATCTGCAGCTGCAAAATCGGTAAAAATAGCCTCTCGGTGGCTTTGGCAATATAGCAGTCTTCCATCGGCGGTTTACCGACAATGGTCGCCGGATAGATAGGATTTTTCCGGTGGGTGATGCAGGTAATATGAAATACCGGATAATCATCAGCTAAAGAATAATAACCGGTATGGTCGCCAAATGGGCCTTCGCGCCTCAGCTCATCCATTTTGACATAGCCTTCCAGGATAATTTCCGCACTTGCGGGAACTTCTACATCAACGGTTTCGCATTTAACTAATTCTACCGACTTTTTCCGGAGGAAACCGGCGAAAACCATTTCATCAATATCTTTTGGCAGCGGCGCAGTGGCCGCATACGTTAAGACCGGATCACCGCCGATAGCCACAGCAACCTCGATACGGTCTCTGCCCAGCTTACGATACGCTTCGTAGTTTTCCGCCCCATTTTTATGAATATGCCAATGCATGCCGGTAGTCTGCCCATCATATACCTGCAGCCGATACATACCAACATTACGCTTACCGTTTAACGGGTTTTTCGTAAAAACCAGCGGCAAGGTAATAAACCTGCCTGCATCGCCCGGCCAGCATTTCAAAATAGGAAACTTATCCAGACTGGCCTGATCTTTAATTATAACTTCCTTACAAGGCGCTGACTTTACGTACTTGGGAAAATTAATCACCCGCTTAGCGGTTGGGACAATTTTCACTAATTCCAATTTATTCTGCATGGAGATAAAAGGCAGTTTTAAGATTGTCCGTATTTCCTCTGCCACTTCGTCTACACTTGCGGCTCCCAGGGCTAAAGCCATACGCTCCATACTGCCAAAAGCATTAATCAGTACAGGCACATCATAGCCCTTAACATTTTCAAACAGCAGCGCCACATTTTTATCACCCTGCAGTTTGGATACACGATCAGCAATTTCAGTAATCTCAAGTTCACAGTCTACACTAGCGGTAATACGCTTTAACCAGCCGCGTTCTTCAAGGGCTGCTATAAATTCCCGTAAATCATTAAAAGCCAATTAAATACCCCTTCCTACCTATTTTCTTAAGACATATTTTACAATTAACAAGCTGACTTCATATAATAAAATAATGGGTACAGCTACCATGGTTTGTGAAAAAACATCCGGTGTTGGCGAAATAACAGCCCCCACCACAAAAGAAAGTACCAAAATCACTTTCCGTTTGCTTTTTAAAAACGCTGAACCAATCATGCCCAGCTTGGCTAATACCACCACAAACAGCGGCAACTCAAATATACAGCCAAAAGGCAGCAAAAACGAAATTACAAATGATAAATATTGCCCTAGTGAAATCATGGGCTGCAATGTATCTGTCGCAAAGCTCATAAAAAACTTAATACCGGCTGGCAGCACCAGAAAATAGGAAAATGTTAGTCCAAGGAAAAACAAAAAAACGGAAGCCGGAACTAAAATAACGGCTGCCGTGCGTTCCCTGGTGGTCAGTGCAGGAATAACAAAGGCCCAAACCTCATATAAAACCACGGGCAAAGCAAGTAAAAGTCCGGCAAATAAAGATATTTGCAAATAAGCAAAAAAAGCCTCGGCCGGGTTCATAAAATATATCTTTCCTGCCGGAGCAGTAATAACATGCACTAAATCTGCAGCGTAAAAGTAACAGCCTGTACTAGTAATCCCCACGGCAATCAAACAAATTATAAGCCGCCTGCGAAACTCCTGCAGATGATCAACAATGGACATTTCGCCAACAGAACCATTTTGCTCATCTGTATCGCTTGTTTCAGACATTTAGGTCGACCTCACTTCTTTTCTTCCGGCTTTTTTTCAGCGGTTATTTCTGTTATCTTTTCTTTTTCCTGAGCTTCCCCGCTGGTTGCTTTACGAAATTCCTGCATGCTGCGGCCTAATGCCTTGCCTACCTCCGGCAATTTGCCCGGACCAAAGACCACCAAAGCAATGACCAATATTAAAATTAATTCTGAAGTATTAAAGCTAAACAAATTTATCCCTCATTTCCAATATTTCTAGGACAAATATGCCCACTCGCTGTTACAATACTATATTTTATATTATAACCTATTCCTGCAATAAGCAAAAGGCTCTCGTTATTTGCGATAAAGAAAAACCGCTGACGCGGTCTTGGAGCCTTAGCATTTTGCCTTTATTCCCCTCTAGAGAGGGGTGCCCAAAGGGCGGAGTGTGTTGGTTCCTTGCCTTAAGTCTATTTTCATTGACCTTGTCGCTACCGAACACACCCCGTCGCTCACGCGCCACCCCTCTCTAGAGGGGAACTTTTTAAAATCCCAATTGTGTAAAACAAAATAGTCTGCTATATTAGCAAACTATTTTTCGTTATGGCAATTTGCCGCTACCCAAGCTATTTTTTACTAACAAATCTATTAATAATCGCGCCGCCCGATATACTCAGCAATATTAATGAGCGTCTCTTTTACCTCAGGTGATAAACAAGCTGGCAGCACGCTCTTTGCTTCCTCTAAATAACGCTCAACCTGACGGCAGGAATACTCTACCGCGCCGCATTCGTTAATAATAGCAAGACCCCGCTGTATTTCTTCCGCCGAAATTTCAGGTTTATCGATAATCTCGGCAAGTTCCGCCTTATGGGCACTATTTTGCAGTGCATAAATCGCCGGCATAGTAACAATGCCTTGTCCAAGATCATTGCCTACCGGCTTCCCAACCTGGACAGCCGAGGCCGTAATATCCAAAAGATCATCAGTAATTTGAAAGGCCAGACCTATACAATAGCCGTAGCGTTTTAATGCAGCCACTTCTTCATCCTTAAAGCCTGCTGAAATTCCGCCTAGCTCACAGCTTGCCGCAATCAGATCCGCTGTCTTTTTGGCAATTCTGCGTAAATATTGTTCTTCTGTTACCGCTGGATTAAAGCAATACTTAAATTGTTCAATTTCACCCTCACACAGTGAACCAATTACATCTGTCAAAACTTGCAGCATCGAACAATTAACATGATTGGCAATCGACGAAAAAGCCTTGGCAAATAAATAATCGCCGGCGAGTACCGCAACATGATTGCCCCAGCGAATATTTGCTGTGGAAATACCCCGTCTGGTAGCCGCATTATCGATTACATCATCATGCACCAAGGTTGCCATATGAAGCATTTCAATTGCCGTAGCCATCGGCATGAGCGCCGCTTTATTTGTGCAGCTTTTGGCACAAATTAAATATAACGCCGGACGCAGCCGTTTGCCGCCCGCTTGCTGCAAGTGATCACCAACATCTTCGAGTAAACTTATCGGCGAATAGATTACAGAATATAACTCTTCTTCGAATGTAGCTAGTTCATTTTTAACGATATGAAACATCGATGGTAATCCTTTTTTTGTCACGATATTATCACCTACTAGAAAAATCTATCGGGTTTGTAGCCACAATTTAATTTAGATCTGCAAACAAACCCGAAAAATTAAGAATTCTGTTATTCTAAAGAAAGTCATCTTCTATAATACAGCTTGTTCGCCCCAAAGTCTACACTTTTATTTTTTAAAATACTTTTCTCATTTTTTTTCTACACGAATGGCACAGTCTGGACAAACCATTTGGCAAATCCCGCACACAATGCACTCACCCATATCTGCATGCACTCTAGGTGTACCATATACACCTAGTTCTTCTGACCAGGTAATACACTTTTTCGGGCACTTTTGGATACAAAGTCCGCAGCCCTTACAAAGGCGCGGAAAGATTGCCCAAACTCCCTTGTCGTTATCCCCTTTTGCTGACTTCCAATTTGTTGTTGTCATTTTCTATCCTCCTAGGCTTTACATTGCACTGTGGACAAGCTCATATCCACGTTCAAGTGCCTTGAAATTCATATCCCTAAGGGCAGGATTAGCATTAAATTTAGCGCCCAGTTTAGTTTCCAGCGCATTTTTTATACTGTCCATTGGCAGTATTTGTGTAGCCGCGATAACTGCGCCGAGAATGATTACATTAAATACCCGGGGATGCAGTTCATTTTTAGCAATATCATTGGCGGGAATGGCAATAACCTTTTTAACCTCAGGAATATCCTCAGGCCTTACCCCCTGGCTTTTTGTCATAAATGAGGCAGTTTTCGGTTCACCGGCAATTAAATCCTGCGGCAAATCCCGATTGGGCTGCTCTGAGCGCGGATTGGGCGGGGTTACATCAAAATACTGCAGTCCAACGATATGGTCATTGACCTCAGCTTGCTGAATCAAGGAATTGTCATAAATATATACTGTGTTTTTGCCAGCATGCTCACGCGTCCGCTGTACAGCCCGGGGGCTAAGCGGAATTAATATATCTGCGGCAATAAACTTGGGGGCGCCAATATTTTCATCACCAATTTGCACATAAGCAATAGATACACCGCCCCGCTGCTCTACGCCAAAATTCGGAATATAAAGCGCCTGTTTTCCATCTTCATTTGCTGCTTCAGCTAGTATCTCGGCCACAGACTGCACGCCTTGTCCGCCTTCACCAGCGAGCGCAATCTTCATCGTTTTTCCCATCCATTATCCCTCCTTTACTTCAGATCCACGTAATTCCCCGACCTTAAAGAAACCAGCCATATCCTTCTCAACAAATTCCCAGGTTTGCTTGGCATTTGTCCGCCAGTTGGTCGGACAGCTGGACAAGCATTCTACAAAAGAAATACCGCGGCCGGCTATTTGATTTTCCAGTGCTTTTTTGATAAAACCTTTAAGCTGGCGCACATTAGCAATGGTGCCCCTAGCCACATAAGCGCCTTCCGGGGCCACAGCTGCTACCATTTCCGGACCTTTGGTAGGATACCCTGTCTCTGAAACATCACGCCCATACGGCGTTGTTTCGGTTTTCATCCCCGGCAATGTAGTTGGCGCCATTTGTCCGCCGGTCATACCATAGTTGCAGTTATTGCATAATAAAATGGTAATTTTTTCGTTACGCACTGCAGCATTAAATAGATGCTGGGAGCCGATGGCATACCCACCGCCATCGCCCATATAGGCTACACCGATAATATCAGAATTAGCCCGTTTCATACCGGTAATAACCGGAGTTGTCCGTCCGTGATGAGTCTGCACTGTATCAATGGAAAACAGGTCCCATGATAATAAAGAGCAGCCGATATCGCAGCCGAATACCATGGTATCTTTTATCCCGAGTTCATCAATAGCTTCGCCAAGCACCTTTAAAATAATGCCGTGACCACAGCCAGGGCAGAATTTATGTGGTTTGGTTTCTTGGCACCAGCAGCTTGGCATAGCCGGCTGAAGAATGCCGTCCTCTTCTAGTTCTTGCATGCTGATTTTCCTCCTGTCACGATAATTTATGATACTCTGCGACTATTTCTTCAGTGGTAATGCCTACACCAGGTCTCAGCAGCGGCACAATTTCAATTTGGCTGCCAAAGATATTGTTTTGGACCATTTTCAAAAATTGTCCGTAGGCCGATTCCGCCACCAATAATTTTTTAGCATTCTTTATGGCCTCTTTAAGTTCTTTACCGGGGAATGGGCGCAGCGTAATAGGACGGAAAAAGCCTACTTTTTTGCCTTCAGCCCGCAGCTGCTGATAAGCCGTAATCGCAGAACGCGCTACAATGCCGTGTGTCAAAAGTATGACCTCTGCATCCTCACAGCCCTTTTCATCCCACTCTACAACCTTTTCAGCCATGTTATCCCAGTCGCGCTGATTATTCATGACTACTTTATAGAGTTCATCCTCTGTATTATAAGTATTTCTCAGATGTTTAAACTGCCGCTCAGGTTTTGTCGTATCCCCTAGCAGCGGCACGGGTTTAACAAGCTGTATTCCCTTTTCTTCCGGATTATACATGGTCAGCGATTCACGCATTTTAGCCTGATATCCATCGCCTAAAACAAAGGTGGGGAAACGATAGGTCCATGCCATATTAAAAGCTTTAATGGTATAGTCAAATAGTTCTTGATGCGTAGCGGTTGAATAAACCAGACGATGCCCTTCGCCATTACCGCCAAAACAAGTTAGGGTAGTTTCTTGCTGAGCATAAATTACAGTTGCTGTAGATGGGCCACCACGCTGCTGAACAACATAGACAATGGGTACACGCATCATTTCCGCCATATTGGCTGATTCCTGCATAAGCACATTGCCTGGACCAGCGGTTGCCGTAAATGCCTTACGGCCTGTCATAACACCTCCTACTGTGGTAAATCCGGCTGAAATCTCATCCTCGACCTGTAAAAAACGTTTGCCATGCTTCGGAGCCAGCCGAGTCCAGTAATGCATAATCTCGTTTTGCGGCGTAATCGGATAGCCGTACATAATATCAGCTTTGGCTGCAACCGCTGCCCACGCCACTACTTCGTTACCAGTCATAAAAACCCGCTGTTCTCCTTGCAGTAAAACTTCTGCCATGAAAACACCTCCTGAAACATAAATGGAAACCCACTATTTACTATAACCATATTTTAAAAATACATCCGTCAAGTGGTCAAATTCGCACAAGAAAAACCGCTAATGCGGTCTTTAAGCCTTTAGACCAGAAAACCAGTACTTTGCCTTAGTCCCCTCTAGAGAGGGGTGCCCAAAGGGCGGGGTGTGTTGGCTTCTTTGCAGTAAGCCTTTTTTTATTGACCTTGCTAATCCAAACACACCCCGTCGCTCACGCGCCACCCCTCTCTAGAGGGGACCTTTTTGCATCACAACTCTTCAAAGCTGATAACCCTTGATACACTCAGCCTCATAAGCCTCAAAATTTTATACTATAAAAAAAAGACGCTTTTCGCGTCTTTGATTGCTAAGATTAATGTGCAGCCATTATCGCTTTGCTGCTTTTTCTGATTAATAAAAGCAAAAATGCCCTATCCAACATACACTATATAGCTAACACGAACAAATTAGTAAAGGAGTGAGACTTATGACCGGCTGGCTTGTTGTCTTGGGCTTTGCTGTCTCCTCAAGTGTAGATAATTTTGGTGTGGGCCTATCGTATGGCATTCGGGGTATCAAAGTAGGTATGAGTGCTAATACCATAATTGCCGCAATTTGTTTCATATTTAGTATGGTCAGTACTATTTTGGGAAGGCGGCTTGCCCTTTTACTGCCTGGAATACTGCCAATAGTAATCGGCGCTGTACTGCTTTTTTTTATTGGCATACGAATTGTTCTCATCACCATGCCGCAGCAAAAGCCGCCAAAACAGACCGATCCAGCGGACTTAACTAATAACAAAATTGACAATATCCTGAGCCACCCTGAAATTGCCGACAGTGATCAATCAGGCGAAATTAGTTTGCAGGAAGCCTTGCTCTTAGGTGTAGCTTTATCTGTTAATGCGCTCACCAACGGTCTTGGCGCAGGTTTACTTGATTGCACGCCAGTCGCCCTATCTTTCACAACAGCAGTCGGCAGTTATATTTCCCTCTGGGCTGGAGCACTCCTTGGAAAAAAGGCTGCTAATCTTCATGTTGGCTCCTTTAACCTAGGGGAATTCAGCACCCTGTTAAGCGGCGTCATTTTAATACTAATCGCCCTGAAAACAGCACTTTTTTAGAGACTATCCGAAAAATAATGCATACTTGTTTTCTTCCATTCTCGTACACTAAACAGCATAACAGGTTGCATAAGGCCAGCGGCAGCCGCTAATTCTCCCGCTAATCTTTTACATTCTTCACAGCTTGCTGCGTGAACCATGGCATATAGATTATAAGGCCAGGAGCTGCTAGTTTGACGTGAATAGCAATGTGTTACCGCAGCATGCGCTGCCAGTTGTGTACCTATTTCGTGCACTTTCTTATCGTCCACCCGCCAGATACATAATGCATTAGCAGCATATCCTACTTGTCGATGGCGAAGCACTACACCCATTTTACGGAGTTTCCCTGACCTTTTATAAGAATGCAGCCGCTTCAAGAGCTCTGTTTCGGTTATGCCAAGCTGATCGGCAATTAATTTATATGGTTCTTTAACCAAGGGAATATCAACTTGCATGGCCGCAATAATTTTTTTATCTAATTTGTCTATCATGCTGTCACCTCTGTAAATAAAACGCTAGTTTATAAAAGCCTGTTACAAAATACCCATCTGCGTCGTTGCTCCTCACCCGTTTGCTTGACGTACCCCTGTACGCCTGCGCGGCACGGCCTCCGGTGCGCCTAGCATCTGTGCATTTTGTAACAGTCTTTAAATTTTTAATGTTATGTGTTTTTTTGAAACACACTTTATAAAGAAAACCGAACACTGACTTTATATTTCTGAATTGCCGGCAGGTTTTCCAGCTGCTCGACGCCAGGCAGCGCCCTAATTTCGTCTAAAATTTTTGTCCGTATAGCCTCATTGTCCACAATCAGGGTAAACCATAAATTAAACTGACCGGCCAGCCCTGAAACCCCTTCCACATATCGCTCATAATTGTGTGTTACACCATCATACGTATTTATTTTTCCAGCTACCGCCCCGATAAAATCGGGGTTTACTTTTACTGCCACTAATGTGCCGACATAACCAAGCTCCTCTGAATTAAAAAAGGCTCCCATTTTACGAATATACCCTTCAGCCTTTAATTCTTGCAGCCGATTAAGTACAGTATCTTCCTCTACTCCTAATTCTTTAGCTACAAGCGCAAAGGGATGGCTGGCAATAGGTAAATCAGTTTGTATTTTATTTAATAATGCCTTATCAAAGTCTGTTAAATTCATCATCCACGCCTCTCTTAGTTTAAAAAAAGTGGGACATGACCTAGATGTCCCACTTCCCTAATTATTCTATCACAACTTTACTAATAATCTCAAGCAACTTATCACGGCCTAGTCCCTTTTCTGAAGAATATGGCATTAAGTCATGGGAAAAGGCCCCTACATTCTTTTGAATAATTGACAATTGCTTATGCTGCGCTGACCGTGATATCTTGTCTGCCTTGGTAGCAATAATCTGTACTGGCAAGTCAGCCTCGCGCAGCCACTGATAAGTAGCAATATCACTGTCCATCGGCGCATGCCGAATATCAATAAGCTGGCAAATTAATTTAAGCCGCGGTGAATGTAAGAGATATTCTTCAATAAATTTGCTCCACTGCCGCCGTGCAGCCTGGCCGGTGCGTGCATAACCATAACCAGGCAAATCTACCAGAAACAATTCATATCTAGCCGCAGCGCCTTGTTTCAACATGGCACGATAGAAGTTTAGGGTTTGGGTTTTACCGGGTGTACCGCTGGTACGCGCTAAGCCATTATGCCTTGTCAGAGAATTTAACAGCGAAGATTTACCAACATTCGACCTGCCGATAAAGGCTATTTCAGGAATTTCTAATTCCGGCTCAGGATACTGATCCTTGCGCACCGCCGAAGCGGCATATTTGGCATTAATTAAATCTAAATTAATTTTATTCTCATCCACACTCATTACTTTTTCACCAATGCTCTTTCTAAAACCTCATCCATATGTTCTACCAGGAAAAATTCCAGACTGCGCCGTACATTAAGAGGAATTTCATCCATATCACGTTTATTTTCTTTAGGTAAAATGATTTTCTTGATACCCAGGCGATGCGCTGCCAGCACCTTTTCTTTTAGACCGCCAATCGGCAGTACCCGTCCGCGCAGCGTAATCTCGCCTGTCATAGCCAAATCACTGCGCACAGGCCTGCCGGTCAGGGCGGATGCTACGGCTGTAGCCATAGTGATCCCCGCTGAAGGACCATCTTTGGGAATTGCTCCTTCAGGCAAATGAATATGGATATCCAGCTTTTCATGAAACTCCGGATCAATACCAAGCTCTTCAGCGCGCGTACGAATATAGGTAAAGCCAGCTTGGGCCGACTCCTTCATAACATCCCCTAGTTTGCCTGTAAGCGTAAGCTTTCCTTTGCCTTTCATGACAGAAACTTCGGTTGGCAGAACCTCTCCCCCTACTTCTGTCCATGCAAGTCCTGTAGCTACACCGACTTGATCGGATTTTTCCGCCTGCGTATGACGATACTTGGGTGCACCCAAGAAAGTATGCAAATTTTGCGCGGTTACTTTAATATTCTTTTGTTTATCCTGTACAATCTTGCGAGCCGTCTTGCGGCACAAAGTGGCAATATTTCGTTCAAGCGTACGTACACCGGCTTCGCGCGTATATTCGCGAATTATCTTCGCAAGTGTATTTTCAGATAGAGCAATTTGTTCTTCTTTCAAGCCATGGTCATGCCTTTGTTTGGGTACCAAATACTTTTTGGCAATTTGGGCCTTTTCTTCCTCTGTATAGCCTGCAATACTAATAATCTCCATACGATCTAATAGCGGGCGGGGAATATTATGCATGGCGTTGGCGGTTACAATCCACATGACTTTAGACAAATCAAAGGGCACTTCAATATAATGATCACTAAAAGTATTGTTTTGCTCGGGATCAAGAACTTCTAACAAGGCCGCTGACGGATCGCCGCGGAAATCGGCATTCATTTTATCAACTTCATCCAATAAAAATACGGGGTTTTGCGAACCTGCATTACGCATGCCCTGAATAATCCGCCCCGGCATTGCCCCTACATACGTACGGCGATGGCCGCGTATCTCGGCCTCATCCCTGACGCCGCCCAAAGAAACGCGAATAAATTTGCGGCCCATAGAGCGGGCAATAGATTTCGCCAGCGACGTTTTGCCTACCCCAGGCGGTCCTACCAAACATAAAATAGGCCCCTTCATCTTTTTAGCTAATTTGCGAATGGACAGATACTCTAAAATGCGTTCTTTTACTTTTTCCAAACCATAATGGTCTTCCTCGAGAATTTTATCTGCGATGCTAATGTCTAAACTATCCTTGGTTTCTTTACTCCACGGAAGTGACAACATCCAGTCCAAATAAGTACGAATAACTGAACTTTCTGCGACCATCGGCGGCATCTTTTCCAAACGTTCAATCTCTTTACTAATTTTATCTGCCGCCTCTTTGGTCAGTTTTGCTTCTTTTAGCCGCTGGCGGTATTCTTCCACTTCCGCAGCCCGGTCATCTTTGTCTCCAAGTTCCTTTTGAATGGCCTTGAGCTGCTCGCGCAAGTAATATTCCTTTTGTGTTTTTTCCATCTGCTTGCGTACACGCACGTTAATTTTTTTCTCAAGTTCCAGGATTTCCATCTCGCGGCCTAGTATATCACACAATGTCTCAAGACGCTGCTTTACATCCACCGCATCTAACAAAGCCTGTTTGTCTTCAATTTTTAAGGATAAATGACTGGCAATGAGATCAGTCAGACGCCCCGGCTCTTCTACTACAACTACCGATACCAATGTTTCAGGCGGAATCTTTTTACTAAGTTTGACCCACTGCTCAAACTGATGAATAGTCGTGCGTGTTAAAGCTTCAACTTCCGGTGTTTTAATATCTACTTCTTCATATTCGTTAATTTCTACGCGATAAAAATGCTCGGTTTCTATATAATCTACGATTTGCGCGCGATGTACCCCTTCTACAAGTACGCGAATTGTCCCGCCAGGCAATTTTAAGAGCTGTTTAATTTCGGCAACCGTGCCAATAGTAAAAATATCCTCCGGGTCCGGCTTATCATTTTGCGCATCCTTTTGGCTGGCCAGCATAATCAGCCGATCATGAACCATGGCTTCTTCTAATGCACTAATTGATTTTTCCCGGCCAACGTCCAAATGAATAATCATATATGGAAAAACCAGAATACCTCGGAGAGGCAATAATGGAATACTACGCTTTTTTGTGGTCATATGTGTGGCCTCCTTGTCGTAAACAGCAAACTAGTCCCTATTTACTTTCTACTTGCTATTAGTTTCAACGCTATCATTATAATTATTCTCACAGCACTGACAAAACTCCTTTAATCCTGACAAACATATTCTATATTTTGGTTTTTGGGGCTTAAACCCATAGCCCGTAGCCTATAAAGATAGCTCTCATATCATACTATGAGAGCTATCAATAAATGACGCATGTCTATCTCTAGACTCATTGAATACTTGCGGCAGATAATAGTTCCGGCTGCGCGGCAACAATTTCAATGGGGGCGGTTTTTTCTTTGGGCATCAGACAATAGTTTAATACCTCTTCGAGGGTCTCAACAGCAATTACCTCTATGCCTGCAGTACTATACATCTGCTGCCAATTTTCCTTGGGAATAATGACACGCCGTACCCCTGCTTCTTTGGCTGCCGCTATTTTAGCACTGACACCGCCGACTGGTTTTACTAAACCGCGAATGGAAATTTCTCCTGTCATCGCCACCGTATTATCAATTGGAATACCGTTGATAGCAGAGTACATTCCAGCCGCAATAGTTATCCCGGCCGAAGGACCATCAACAGGAGATCCTCCTGGGAAATTAACATGTAAATCATAATCGCTTGCTATAATATTGTACTGATTGGCAAGGACTGTCAGCACATTTTCGAGCGATCCCTTAGCCATGCTTTTTCGCCGCATGGTTCGCCCTGCTGTGCCGATTTCCTCCTCATCCACTATACCGGTGATCGTCAAATTTCCCCGATGCAGCGCATTAGGAATAGCAGTTACCTCAACCTCTAAAACAGCTCCTATATTGGCGCCATATACGCCAAGTCCATTAGCAAAACCAATCTGGGGGGCAGCCGCGATTTTTCGTTCCGGCCGCGGATTGTATTGTCCAAAATGAATGACCCATTCGATATCAGCAACAGTAATGGCTTTACCGCGCTCATGCAGCGCAATACCGGCGGCAATTTGTATAATATTTACGGCATCACGCCCATTTGTCGCATAATTTTTGAGAATATCAATGGCGGCTTCTTCAATCGAATAGTTGATTTTTTTGACGGCATTGCGCGCAATCAAAGCCACCTCATCCGCGTGCAGAGATCTAAAAAAAATCTCCACACAACGTGAACGAATAGCAGGCGGAATATCTTGCGCGGTGCGTGTCGTTGCTCCTACTAGGCGAAAATCCGCCGGCAGTCCATTTTGAAATATATCGTGTATGTGGGATGGAATATTGGTGTCTTCACTATTATAGTAAGAACTATCCAGGAAAACCTTGCGGTCTTCAAGAACCTTTAATAGTTTGTTCATTTGCGTATGATGCAGCTCACCAATTTCATCAATAAAAAGTATTCCCCCATGTGCTTTAGTAACCGCACCAGGCTTGGGCTGGGGAATTCCGGCAATGCCCAGCGGACCTGCCCCTTGATAGATAGGGTCATGTACCGTACCAATCAAAGGATCAGCAATGCCGCGCTCATCAAACCGGGCTGTTGTCGCATCAAGTTCAACAAACTTGGCAGTTTCGCCGAAAGGAGACAACGGATTACGCCTGGCTTCCTCTAAAATGAGCCGTGCCGCAGCTGTTTTGCCTACACCTGGCGGCCCATATACAAGCACATGCTGCGGATTAGGACCGCACAGCGCAGCCCTGAGAGCACGCAGTCCCTCTTCCTGCCCGATAATTTCAGCAAATTTTCCAGGACGCGTTTTTTCTGCTAAAGGCTCGGTCAAAGAAATATCTCTAAGCTTTTTCAGTTTGTCCATTTCCTTTTTTGATTCTCGCTCAACCGCAACCTTGTTGCCTTGCTGCGATTTGAACAAATTCAGGAAATAAAGGCCAATCACAATGGCAAAAAACAATTGGACTATTGTAATTACATTAAAAGCATAATCCATAAGTATTTCCATCCCCCTTCCAAAAAAATTCTTACTTATGTACCGTGATTTTAGTATGAACAAAGCAAGACATTTTATCCTGGAAAAAGGTCGCAAAATGGGTAAATAAAAGGGTGCGTGTTTCTTAAGCAATAAGAAAACACGTACCTTAATTGCAAAAAAAAGAGGAGAAATTCTCCTCTTTTTACGCTGATTCTTCTTTAGCTTTTTTCCGTTCGGTTGTTACAAGGATAGGCTCCTCTTTATTTACAATGACCTCCTGGGTCACTGTACATTTGCTGACATCCCCTCTTGACGGCACCTCATACATAACGTTGCGCATAATGGCTTCAATAATAGCCCTAAGACCGCGTGCGCCAGTATTGCGCTTCAGCGCTTCTGTAGCAATAGCCTTCAGCGCCTCTTCCTTGAATTCAAGCTGTACATTATCAAGCTCCAAGAACTTTTGATACTGCTTGATTAGTGCATTCTTTGGTTCAAGCAGGATACGAACAAGGGCTGCTTCATCCAGTGCATCTAATGTTACCACAACAGGAAGACGACCGACAAATTCAGGAATTAAGCCAAATTTCAAAAGGTCTTCCGGTAAAATATTTTTGAGTATTTCGCCGAGACGTTTTTTATCCTTACTTTTAATTTCCGCACCAAACCCCATGGTCTTTTTACCTGTACGGGAACTGATAATTTTATCAATACCGTCAAATGCACCGCCGCAAATAAAGAGTACATTGGTTGTATCAATTTGAATAAATTCCTGGTGCGGATGCTTACGCCCGCCTTGCGGCGGCACACTTGCTACCGTACCTTCGAGAATCTTTAGCAGCGCCTGCTGTACGCCTTCGCCGGAAACATCGCGTGTAATGGAAGGATTTTCTGACTTACGGGCAATTTTATCAATTTCATCAATATAGACAATACCCTTTTCTGCTTTTTCCACGTCATAATCAGCAGCCTGAATGAGCTTCAATAAGATATTTTCTACATCTTCGCCCACATAGCCGGCTTCAGTCAGTGATGTGGCATCAGCAATGGCAAACGGAACATTTAAGATTTTGGCTAAAGTCTGTGCCAGCAGTGTTTTACCGCTGCCTGTAGGTCCAAGCATGACAATATTAGATTTTTGGAGTTCCACTTCGTCCATTTTAGAACCAAGGTTAACCCTTTTATAGTGATTATATACTGCGACAGCCAGCGATTTTTTAGCCTCATCCTGCCCGATGACATACTGATCAAGAATTTCTTTAATATCCTTAGGCTTTGGAATATCCCTAAGCTCTACATCAATATCATCGCTGAGCTCTTCTTCGATTATTTCGTTGCAAAGTTCGATACATTCATCACAAATGTATACACCGGGACCAGCAACCAGCTTTTTCACCTGCTCCTGCAGCTTACCGCAAAAGGAACATTTCAATTGAGTTTTTTCATCCCCAAATTTCAACATTATCTCACCTCTCTATTTGGGACTCTCGGTACTCCTGTCTCCCCTTACAAGTACAGCATCGATAAGGCCATAATCTTTAGCCTGCTGACTGGACATGAAGAAATCACGATCCATGTCCTGCTGAATTTTTTCCAGCGGCTGTCCTGTATGGCGTACAAGTATTTCATTGCCGATTTCGCGCATTCTTAAGATTTCCCGTGCTTGTATTTCAATGTCTGTGGCCTGTCCTTGCGCCCCGCCATGTGGCTGATGAATCATAATGCGGGCATAAGGAAGGGCATAGCGTTTGCCTTTTGCCCCTGCGGTCAAAAGAAGTGCCCCCATGCTAGCCGCCTGCCCCAGACATATAGTAGAAACATCGGGCTTTATATGCTGCATGGTGTCATAAATAGCAAGTCCTGCTGTCACCACGCCACCTGGACTGTTGATATACAAATTAATATCTTTATCAGGATCTTCCGCCTCCAGGAATAATAGCTGCGCAATAATCACATTGGCTACATTATCATCTACCGGCCCGCCTAAAATTATGATACGGTCCTTTAACAGGCGGGAGTAAATATCATATGACCTTTCTCCCCGATTTGATTGCTCCACGACGATTGGCACAAAATTCATTGAGCTCACCTCGATTAAATATGATAACCTTCTATCTTTTGTTTATGCTTTTACAGCACTCTCAACAATGAGATTAGCTGCCTTTTTCCGCACAATAGACTCTACTAATACATCTATCCGGCCTTGGCTTTTAATAATTTTTTCAACTTCGTCCGGCGTAGATTCATAAGCTTCGGCCATGGATTTAATTTCAGCTTTGATATCTTCCTCAGAAGCTTCCAGTTTTTCAGCGTTAGCTACTGCTTCCAGCAAAAGATCTGTCTTAACATTCATCAGGGCTGATTCACGATAGTTATCACGCAGCGTTTTGATGTCCATCTTGAGGTACTCGAGATAAACATCTAGTTTCATGCCGCGGTTCTGTAAATTGATATCAAGATCTTGCACCATATGATCAATACGTTCTTCTACCATAATTTCCGGCACATCAACCGGAGAATTTTCTACAGCTGCTTTAATTGCTTCATTTTTAAAGTCATGTTCTGCTTTTTCTTTCGCAGTCTGTTCTAATTTATTCTTAACATCGGCTTTTAATTCATCCAATGTATCAAACTCACTTACGTCTTTCGCAAATTCATCATCAAGTGCTGGCAATTCCTTACGTTTAACATCCTGCACAGTAACCTTAAAGACAGCCTTTTTACCAGCTAAGTCTTCGGCATGATATTCTTCTGGGAAGGTGACATTTACATCACGTTCATCACCGGCTTTAGCCCCAATGAGTTGTTCCTCAAAGCCAGGAATAAAGCTGCCTGAGCCTATTTCAAGCGGATATGCTTTGCCTTGACCGCCTTTGAATGGAACATCATCCACAAAGCCTTCAAAGTCAATAATCGCAAAATCGCCGCTGGCGATTTCAGCGCCTTCAGCTACTACCATTTTAGCCTGACGGCTTCTTAAGGTTTCTAAATGCGCATCTACTTGTTCAGCATTTACTTCTTCAGTAGCCGCAATTACCTTTAAGGCTTTATACTGGCCTAATGTAATTTCCGGTTTTTCCACAACAGTAGCTTTGAATACCAAATCTTTATCTTCAGCCATGGTTACTACGTCAATTTTAGGACGGCTCACCGGCTCAATTTTATTTTCATCCAAGGCTTTACTATAAGCGCCTGGCGCGATAAAATCAAAGGCTTCATCAAGCAAAGCTTCTTTACCAATGCGTGCCTCTAAAATATTGCGTGGTGTTTTGCCTTTACGAAAGCCAGGAATATTTACCTGAGCAGCTAATTTCCGATATGCTTTATCCAGCGCTTTTACTACCTCTGCTTGCGGTACCTCAATTTCCAATACTACCTGATGATTGTCTATTCTTTCCACATTTACTTTCATTTATGCTGAATCCTCCCTATTAAATTATACAAAATTAAAATGGTTACTTGCTGCCAAAAATAGCATAGCCCCTTTGACGCACATCTGAAATGTTATACTTTCCTAGTTATAAAAACCTGTGCCAAGTCTACAAAACAATAGCAGCGTACAATACCATACAACGTATCATACCATAATTATATAGCAAAAACAAGCTATAGCTACACACAAAAATCCCAGCAGTCTCCCGCTGGGTAATCGCCAAAGTGGAGCGGAAAACGAGATTCGAACTCGCGACCCTCGCCTTGGCAAGGCGATGCTCTACC
>JAJFUN010000153.1 GCA_021372375.1 Pelosinus sp.
ATTCCCCAGCCATAGATTTTGAGATAGCGCTCCACCAAATAATGCTTGGTGACAGTCTTACACCTGTTTGATATAAGACCAGTATAACCGCCTGGCAGCAAATTACACTTCGGCGGTCAACCCTTTTCTTTTAGCTCATAGATGCCACTCTAACTAAAAGTACTCTTGTTTCCCGCACCTCTACTCCATCCTCAATAGGATGAGCTGTATTCATTTTATGAATATTGTATACCAGTATAATTATTGTGTCAATAAATATTTTCGCTCTTAAAATCTTTACAAAATTTTTATACTCTATTTCGCTGCTAAAGGTGTATAATATCCTCATACAAAAACATAAGGCTTAATTCTTGACTCAAGAAGCGGAGGAACCACTTTTTTGGGGTTAATTCTATTTTTATAGAAGGGATGTTCTCTCTTGTCATCCTACCCGTCAGCTAACTTCGTCAGCCAAAACGAGGGGCGTAAGACCGCCCGCCGGTCTTTTTTTGTGCGCTTTTTTAAGCTTTTACCTAAAAAATCAAAACGCCAAGCGTTTTTTAAATAAAGATTTAACTATTTGAAATACTATTAAAGACTGTTACAAAATGCACAGATGCTAGGCGCGACGAGGAGCGGAGCGCAGTCGTACTCGGGGTACGTCGGAGTGAGCACCGCAGGAGCAACAACGCAGATGGGTATTTTGTAACAGTCTCTATTACTGGAGGTCAAGACCAACTATGATTCGTTTACTTAGGCGCTTACTAATCGGCAAGCCATTACACAATCAAGAAATGTCACATGAAAAGCTTACTAACTGGAAGGCGCTTGCTATCTTTTCTTCCGATGCTTTATCCTCCGTAGCTTATGGGCCGGAACAGATTATGCTTATTCTAGTAGCTATCCCAGGTGTTCTAGCTTATGGCTATCTTGGCTGGATTTCACTGGCGATACTACTACTACTCGCAATTGTTACTATTTCTTATGTACAGGTGGCCAAAGCAAATCCCGGCGGCGGCGGCTCCTATTCCGTAGCCATTGCCAACCTTGGCGAAATGCCGGCTCTCATTGCAGCAGCCTCTTTATTTGCTGACTATACTTTAACAGTAGCGGTTAGTATATCTTCTGGTACAGATGCCATTGTATCCGCTTTTCCGTCACTTGCTCAGCACACTGTGCCCATTGATTTATTTGTACTATTTTTTATATTGATGCTCATTAATTTACGTGGTGTAAGAGAATCAGCAACCACCTTTGTTTTACCAACATATGCTTTCATTTTTGGCATTATTGCCCTTATATTAGCGGGCGGTTATCAGACCTTAACAGGTCAAGCACCTGTTATACCTGCAGTCTCCTTACAAAAGGAATGGTCTTCAGGTGTCTTATTTTTAATACTGCGCGCCTTTGCCAGCGGCTGTAGTTCCATGACAGGGGTGGAAGCTATCTCGAACGGCGTAACTATGTTTAAAAACCCGGAAGTGCATAACGCCAAAGTAACCACCTATTGGATGTCTAGTATTCTCGGACTTATGTTTATTGGTATTGCCTTTTTAATTATGCATCTTCACATAATGCCGCTAGAAGATGTCACGGCATTATCACAATTAGCCCAGAAAATATTTGGCCGCAATTACCTTTATTTTTATATACAAATTACTACCATGCTGGTGCTATACCTAGCCGCCAATACCGCCTTTAATGGTCTTCCTCCCCTATTATCCATTCTGGCCCGTGATGGCTATATGCCGCGTTATCTAGGCGTAAGAGGAGAGCGTTTAAGCTTTTCTAACGGCATTGTGCTGCTTAGCGTAGTAGCTGGCCTATTAATTATCGCCTTTAGCGGCAATACGGAGCATTTGATTTCCCTTTATGCTATTGGCGTTTTCTTATCGTTTACAATTGCCCAAACTGGTATGGTTGTTTATTGGCGCAAACAAGGAGTTTCCGCCGTCAATCCGCATGTTATTATTAACGCTGTTGGGGCCATAGTAACAGGTATTGTTGTTTTAATTATTGGTATATCTAAATTTTTCTTTGGGGCTTGGATCATACTACTATTCATCCCCGCAATGATTTATGTCTTTAAAAAAATTAAGAGCCATTACAATGATATGGCAGAGCAACTTCATTTGCCGCTAGGAGAAATGGATCCTAGTATTACTACTGAAATTCATGCCGGCAAAAATATTGTAGTTGTGCCGATCTCGAGCCCCACAAGCGTTGTGGCGCAAACCCTTAAATATGCCAAGTCTATTGGTGATAACGTAATCGCGGTGCATATTGCCACAGACCAAGCAATCGGCCAAAAGGTTCAGGAAAAATGGATGTGCTGGAATCCCGGCATTGAACTTAAAACCCTCTACTCCCCTTACCGACTTGTCGTACAACCGCTGATTGATTATATAAGCGAGCTTGCCAAAGAAAAAGGACCGGATGATTATATTACCATCCTAATTCCTGAATTTGAAACAAAGAAATGGTGGCATCGTCTACTCCACAATCAAACAGGCTGGGTACTAAGGACTCTTCTAATTCTCAATAAAAATGTAATTGTTTCTACCATACCTTATCATTTAAGAAAGTAATAAAAAACGACTGTCTCCATGGAGACAGTCGTTTTTTTATTACTAGTTATCATCTTCCTCTGCGGCCTTTAGCATGTCAAGCTGGGCCTGCATCATTGTCCTAAGGCGCGTTCTAAAAATTTGCGCCTGTTTTTGTATTTCTTCGTATTCACCGGTCATGCGGCGAACTTTAGACGCGGCTTCATCAACTAGCTGCTGCGCCTTGACCTCTGCTTCCTTTATTAAAAGCTCAGTTTCCTTCTTGGCGTTTAATTTTACTTCTTCCGCCGTTTCCTGTGCAATAATTAAAGTATTATGCAGTGTTCCTTCCATATGCTGAAAATGTTCCAAATTACTATTAAGTCGATCAATGTTTTCTTTGAGTTCCATGTTATCGCGATATAACTGTTCATAATCCTTAATTACTTTATCTAAGAATTCTTCAACTTCTTCTTCATTATAGCCGCGAAAACTTCTTTTAAACTCTTTATTATGAATATCCAATGGTGTAAGCATACTTTACCCCCTTATATTACATAAAACGCTTTAGCAACACGCTCGTCCGGCCTTTTTTAGTCTGTCCGAAAATTTCACAAACCTCAACTCGGCCCCGACCGCGCGTAGAAATTATATCACCCGCTTTGACAGACTGTGAGCTAGATTTGGCATCCTGCCAATTGACCTTGATTTTCTCAGCAGCAATATCCTCAGCCATTTTGCTGCGTGATACGCCAAATCCAGCTGCAGCAACTACATCTAAGCGCAAGGACGCGAGCGTTGTCTTTATCTCTTTAATCTTTTCCACCCGTGGTACAATGTCGGTCAAGAGAATTTCTGACAAACTTACCGCAGCAGAGCCAGCTTGTGTAAAGTTCGCCAAAACAAAACCAGCCATGGTGCTATCAACAATAATCTGACAAGCCTCGCCTGTCATAATGATATCACCAAGCACTTCCCGTTTTACACCGAGTCCCATCAATGCGCCTAACATGTCTCGATGAGATATATGATTATATCTGAAATCCCATACAGCTTGTATAGCTTTTAAGCCAAAATCTACCTTACCGGGAAACTCTTCAGCCACAAAAGCAGCTTTAATGCGTTCTGCCCCCAAATACCCGCCGTCACTCATGAGTTTTAATCCATAATGGGCAGCAATGGTTTCTGCTATACTAAAGCCATAGGGATCAAGAAATTCACTAACCTTATATTTATGATTTCGTTCAACTATTTCCGCTAAATCTAATAATCTTGCAGCTTGTTCCTCTTCACCGCTTGCTCGATAATACCGTAATATCTTATCGCGGTCAGCCATCCTACTTTTTCCCCATTTCGCTGGAACGTTCGGTAGCGGCAATTACCGCATCTATGATGGCCGCACGCACGCCATATTGTTCTAATACGCTGATACCGGCAATAGTAGTACCGGCCGGTGAAGTAACCTTGTCCCGAAGCTGTGCTGGATGTTCACCCGTTTCAAGCACCATTTTAGCCGAGCCAAGCAGCGTCTGGGCTGCCAGCATAATAGACTGCTGCCTAGTTAGGCCAACTCGTACTCCGGCATCAGCCAGAGCATCAATAATAACAAACGCATACCCAGGGCCGCTCCCCGATAAACCTGTCACTGCATCCATCGCACTTTCTGATAGAATTACCGCTTTACCGGCAGCAGAAAAAATCTGAGCAGCAATTTTGCCTGCGGCTTCATCTGCCAATTGCCCCAGCGCAATTGCTGCCATTCCTTCACCCACAGCAATCGGTGTATTCGGCATGACTCTCACAACCGGTATACCAGGCATGCGCTCTTCTAAAGCAGCAAGTGTAACGCCAGCAACAACAGAGATTACAATTGTACGCTTTGTCACACTAGTAGCCATTGTATCCAAAACCTTATGAATAACTTGAGGCTTTACCGTCAGAAATAAAATATCTACTTTTCCAGCGGTCTCAGCGTTATCACTCCCTACTGACACCCCTAGCTCACTTTCCAGATGGGCTAACCGCTCTTTAGAAATATCATTCATTGTAATATCTTTGGGTGCCATAAGACCTGACTTTATAATACCGCGACAGATAGCTTCAGCAATCATGCCGCTGCCGATAAATCCTATTTTTTTACCCTGTAACATAGTTCCTCCTGACACAAGACCGTAACCAAAGCTCAATTGTATGCTAGCCTCGTAATTTATTTACTCATCCATGGCAGTACTGTTTTGTCTGCTGAATCATCATGCGGTGAACTATACGCCACATCCACATTCGTCGGGGCACACAAAAAGATATTATTGCCGATTTTTTGAATGGTACCACCCAGGGCATAGGTTGTCCCGCTGACAAAATCAATCATCCGCTTGGCTACCTCTGGATCACTATTTTCAAAATTCACCACTACCGGTTTGCGGTTTTTGAGATAGTCAGCTACATGCTGCGCGTCATCAAAAGAATATGGTTCAACTACCATTACTTTGACCTGCTTGGGGGCAGTTGGTAAATTCACCACATTGTTGCCCACTGCCTTTTTCGCTTTTACCTCAGGCTCTTCGGCTCTCCCTTGCTCCTGTTCTTCTTCTATCGGCTCGAATAAGCCAAGACTCCCCCACACCTTTTCCATAATCTTCATTTTCAGACGCCTCCCTAATTGTATTTTCGTGTACCAAACAAACCTGTACCAATCCGTACAAGGTTAGCTCCCTCTTCGATTGCCGCCATATAATCATTTGTCATCCCCATTGACAAATAATCCAGCTTGACATTGGCTAAATTCTCAGCTTTAAGTTCGTTAAACAATTGATATAACTCGCGAAATACCGGTCTAGCCGCTTCTGGCTGCTCATAAAATGGTGCAATAGTCATTAAGCCAGCTAGACGTACATTTTCTAAATTATTAATAAATCTAGCCAAAGCTGTTACTTCTTTTGATTTTACACCAAATTTCGTTTCTTCGCCAGCCACATTTACCTGTATAAGGACATTTTGCCTTTTATTTATCTTGCCTGCCGCTTTATCAATCTCCACCGCTAAGCGCTCACTATCCACCGAATGAATTAAATCAAATACCGGTACGGCCTGTTTTACTTTGTTAGTCTGTAAATGCCCAATAAGATGCCACTCAGCAATAGCCCCCAGTTCTTCATACTTCGACAAGGCTTCTTGTATGCGATTTTCACCAATTGCTGTAATTCCTGCGGCAATCGCTTCCCGTATTACAGCCGTACTATGGTTTTTGGTTACGCCTAAAACTTTGACATCACTTGATATCCCCGGCTTATTGCCGCGCTGCTTTAAGGCAATGTTTACATTTTTAATAATATTAGTGAAATTTTGGGTTACCAAGTTAACCACCCTCCATCAATTTGTTTATATTCGCGAATAAACATAAATTTCCTCTCTAAAATTATCCAAGACGGAAAAAATTATTAAAATTTTTAAAAAATATTTAATATATACATAACGCATTAAAGTTTTGCGCGGGTTCATAGCACGGTGCACGGGGCTGTAAAACCAGAAATCCCGTGCTGTGCCCCATGCCATGAGCCCTGCGCCAATTTAAAATGTTTAATGCGTTATATATAGCAAAGAGGGCTGGCTCAACTAAGAGACACCCCCTTCATTTACTGATTTATAAACTAATCACAGCGCCGATTCGGCCTGTAACACCCTGCTCTGCCCGATAGGAGAAAAATAGTTCTTTATTGCATGAAGTACACACTTGACTAACAGCAATATTTTTAGGGTTTACGCCAATATCCTCGAGCTGTCTTTGGTTGGTTTTCCATAAGTTAAGCCGCCAGCGTCGCCCCTGCGGTGTTAGTAAATCCTCCCAATAAGGAAATGCTGCTTTAACCTTTTCAGCGACCACATCATCGACCTCATAACAGCACGGTCCAATTGACGGCGCAATTCCCACCAGACAATCCTCCGGCTTAGTCGCAAAATGCTGCTGCATGGCAAGAATTGTCTTTTGTCCGATTTTGGCCACCGTCCCCTTCCAGCCAGCATGGCTAAGTCCAATAGCACGATGAACCGGATCTACAATAAGTATAGGCACACAATCAGCAAAAAATAGCAGAAGCGGCAAATCCTTTACATTAGTAATAAGTGCGTCAATTCCTTGCAGCGCTTCTTCATACACCTCGGCGCCTTTTCCTGCATCTTCTTCTGTTACAATAGCAATTCTATCAGCATGCACCTGCTCACAAGTAGCCGCCTTAGTAAGATCAAGCTCTAGCGCCTGAAAAAAGCGCCCCCGATTTTCGCGAACTGCCGCTTTGTCATCACCGGTATGGAGGCCTAAATCAAGGGTCGCATACGGCACCTTACTAACCCCGCCCAAACGCGCCGAGATACCATGCTTTATTTTGGCGTCTGTAAGGTGCTGAAAAGTGCCATACCATATGCCATTTTTATGTTTTAATGTAAACATAGCCGACTCCTTACTTATATTTTTTGGCAAACTCCGCATTTAACGCAGCCAGGCTTACAAGGGGGTGTATAAACTTCTTTTTTGGCATTCTCAAATTCCCGTATAAAATAGCTTTCATCAACGCCCATATCTAATAAACTCCAGGGCAAGACTTCGCTAACAGCACGGTTACGATATAGATAAAACTCTTCTGACAGCTCGTTATCTCGCATGGCCTGTTTAAAAGCCTTGCTACCGCGCTGATAAGAAGCGAGTAAGACCCCGGAAAGACGCCGGTCGCCGCGCGCTAAGACCCCTTGCACATAGGCTTCTTTTGGTGACTCCGCCAAAATTTCAATACTCTTATGCTGTTTAAATTCCGCCTGCAGTTTTTTTAAGTCTTGCTCAATGAGCTTACTATCTGCCATCTTAGCCCATTGAAAAGGCGTAAATGGTTTGGGAATAAAAGGATTTACACTTAAAGTTAATTTACCGTGACTACCGAGTCTTTCCATATGTGCTTTAACTTGTTTAGCCATAATCAGAATTTCTTCAATATCTTCTGCTGCTTCAAAGGGAAGGCCAATCATAATGTATAAACGAATATTAGGGATTCCTGCCTGCATCGCCATATCAATCGCGTTATAAATATCTTCATCTGAAATTCCCTTGTTAATTACCCGGCGCAGCCTGCTGCTTGCAGCTTCCGGCGCTATAGTAATTGTACGATGATGGCTAACAGCCAAAGCCTCAACGAGCCCTTTAGTAAGCGAATCCGCTCTGAATGATGCCACTGACATACTCATATCTTTTGCTAAAATACTGTCACATAATTTATCAATTTCTGGATAGTCAGAAATTGACGCTCCCATTAAACCTACTTTGCTGCGAAACTGTTTGGCGTACTCTACAGCCCTTTCCACCTGCTGTAAAGAACGAACCCGCGGACGTCTAAAACAATATCCCGCCATGCAAAACCGGCAATGCCGTCCGCACCCTCTAGCGACTTCAACTAATACCATACTATTAAACTCAGTGTCATCAGTAATAACAACAGACTTAGCCTCGTAGGCATCTAAATCGCGAACAAAGCGTTTTTTTATCCTTGTCGGCACGCCGCTAGCAGCCTCAAATTTTTTTAGAGTACCATCCTCATGATATACCGGCTCATAAAATCTTGGCACATACACGCCAGGAATCTGCGCCATCGCAAACAGAATTTCCTCGCGCGCTAAATTTTTGCTGCGTCCGTCATAATATACATTTAAAACCTCATGTATGACTTCCTCCCCTTCCCCAATAATACAGACATCCACAAAGTCAGCAATTGGTTCAGGATTAAAGGTGGCACACGGCCCGCCCACAATAATCAAGGGGTGTTCTTCCCTGCGTTCTTTAGAAAGCAGCGGAACTTTTCCCATGGATAAAATGGTCAACATATTAAAATAATCCATTTCAAAAGAAATTGCAAAACCAATCAGCGGAAATTCGTATAGTGCCCGCTGTGTCTCAATTGTCATTAATGGAGTGTTGGTGCGAATATATTCCTGCTGTGTCTTTTTATCAGGCATAAAGAGTCTTTCACACGCTGTATCGCTGCGCTTATTAAGCTCATTATAAATAATATGCAATCCCAAATTTGACATACCTACGCGATAGGTATTGGGATAAACCAAGGCAAAACCACTGCGCGAGCCTGGTGCAAACACCATGGCTCCTTGCTCTGATGCCAGTGTTTGCTGCAGTTTTTCTTTGAGCATCCAGGACAAATCAATCACTCCAGTTTCGATAACTATATTGCTCGCGAAATTATAACAGAATTCATTTTTGTGGCAACTTCAATCACCCTGCCATTCTCTTTCGTAAGCGGAACATTAATAACGCGCTGATTGGCTGAACCACGCCAAACTAGGCGCAAATCTTTTTCTGCGGCAATAAACGGCCCATCAACCAATACATCAATCCTATTTAGTACTGGCAGATGGCAAACTTCTTCATATATATATCCAGTATATACCCAGATATTCAGCTTGGGGTTTTTATGCTGAATTATTTTTATAACTTTATATAGTGACTCCGCCTGCATCAGAGGATCACCGCCGCTAAAGGTAATACCACGATGCAGCGGCGTGACTTTACTTAGGATGATTTCAGCTAGTTCTTCTTCGGTAACTGCATTGCCGCCGTCTGCCGAAAGCAGCGACGGATTATGGCAGCCAGAGCAGTGGCGGGGGCAGCCTTGCAAAAATACGACAACCCTGAGGCCCACTCCGTCCACAATGGATTCTGCTAGAACTTCTCCATATCTAATCATTTAAAATTCCCCCACAAAATTAGCCTAGATGTGATACCCGGTCACTTAGCTCTTTTTGTTTGGCATCATTAAATCGTTCTGTTGTACTTAAATATCCGGTAATACGGCGTACACGCCTAATGCTTGTATGCCCGCAGGCCGGACAAATATCAGCATCAATTACCCCTAATGTCCCGCAGTTTTCACAAAAATCAACAGGGAAGTTAATACCGGCATAGCCAATGTCACATTTTTTCATATAGCGGATAATATCTTCTACCGCTTCTAAATTATTGATTGGCGGCGCACTGAACTCCACATAACTAATATGTCCGGCATTTGTATACTTATGATAAATACCTTCTAAACGAAGCTTATCATAGGCGCTAATTGGATAACCCACAGGAATGTGGAATGAATTGGTATAGTAATCCTTGTCCGTAACCCCTGGAATAAGTCCGTATTCCTGTTTGTCCATTTTGACGAAGCGTCCTGACAAACCCTCAGCTGGAGTTGCCAGCAGCGTATAGTTTAGATTATAGCGCTCGGCTGCTTTATCCATCTTGGTCCGCATAAAGGCAACAATTTCTTCACCAAGTACCTGAGCTTCTTCGCTTTCTCCATGATGTGAGCCGGTTAAGGCAATCAGCGTTTCCGCTAGACCAATAAAGCCAACTGACAAGGTGCCATGTTTTATGACACTTTCAATGGTATCATTCATCGATAATTTTTCCGAATCTAAGTACAAACCCTGTCCCATTAAAAACGGCATATCCTTAACCTTTAGCGCAGCTTGTACCTGATAACGATGATAAAGCTGCTCACACGTTAAATCTAATAGCTCGGTAAGACTTTGATAAAATTTCATCAAATCCCGTTCGGCTTTAATAGCCAGACGCGGTAAATTGATGGTGGTAAAGCTTAAATTGCCACGGCCATCTGTCACTTCAGGACCTCGTTTGTTGGCCATTGTCCTTGTTCTGCAGCCCATATAGCCCACTTGGTCTCCATATTGCTTATTAAATGAAGTATCCATAAAACTAAAAGTAGGATTTAAACGCTGCGCCGCCACACGAATAGCTAGTTTGAATAAGTCATAATTAGGATCACCAGGATTTAAGTTGATGCCTTCTTTAACCCGAAAGATAATATTCGGAAATATCGGGTTCTCCCCACGGCCCAGCCCCTTTTCATAGGCTAAGAGCACGTTTTTAATTACCATCCGGCCTGCCGGCGTAATATCTGTACCGAGATTTAAGCTAGAAAACGGTACCTGTGCCCCAGCTCGGCTATGCATGGAATTTAGATTGTAAATCAAGGCTTCCATGGCCTGATAAACTTCTTCTTCACTGGCCTTTTCCACAAATGGAGCCATGTCCCGATCAAAAAAGGCAAAAGACTGTCCGCCATGCATATCATTTTGCGAGCTTTGCAGAATAATTGCCGCGAGCGCGGTAGCCGAAGCTGGACGTTTGGGCGGTCTGATATAACCATGACCATTATTAAAACCGTTTTTCAGTAGTTTACCCAAAGGAATTTGTATACATGTCAAAGTTTTACCATAAAAATCAAGGTCATGTATATGAATATCACCACGCGTATGCGCAGAAGCAATTTTTTCAGGGATCAAGCGATTCAAATAATAGGCCTTGCTTGCCGCACTGGCAATCTGGAGCATTTTGGCTGACGGCGAATTGGAAACATTAGCATTTTCTCGACTGGTCTCAACTAGTATTTCGGCAACTGCGTCCATTAAATAGGACTGTGCATCACGAATACTGGTCCGATTATTACGATACAAAATATAGGCTTTGGCTGTTTTGGCATGGCCTTTCTCGATTAGAATCTTTTCTACCGCATCTTGTACATCTTCTACGTCAAATATCCCGCCTGAATATTCTTGTTTTAAATAATTGAGCACATCCAAGGTAAGTTCGAGCGCCAAATGCTTGTCAGCGCCGCCAACAGCCTTAGCAGCTTTAAAAATGGCTTCCGTTATTTTGCTTTCATCAAATGGTACTTCCCGTCCATCACGTTTTTTAATTTTCACGAACATTCCAATTCCTCACTTTTCAATATCCTTATGTTTTCTTGGACCCTTCATCAATACTTCCAATTCGTGCATAAAATTGTTAATATCCGCAAATTGACGATATACTGAAGCAAATCGTACATAAGCTACCTGGTCAATTTCCTTCAGATAACGCATCACAGTTTCCCCAATTTGTTTTGTCGGCACTTCCCGTTCCATCGTATTGCGTATTTCTTTTTCAACCTTGTCAACAAGCGCTTCTATCTCAGAAAGCGATATAGAACGTTTATCTGAGGCTCTGACAAGTCCGTTAATAAGTTTAGCCCGATCAAACATCTCACGACGTCCGTCTTTCTTAACCACCATCAGCGGCAAGGCTTCAATCACTTCATATGTAGTGAACCGCCGCACACATGACAAACATTCCCGCCGGCGGCGAATGGAATTTCCTTCTTCAGCCGCCCGTGAATCCACAACCTTGCTTTCTGCAAAACCACAAAAAGGACAACGCAAACACACACACCTCCTTATTGCAACAAAAGATAAATACTGCTATACTAAAAAAGTATGCCTATTTCATACTATATATTGTATCCCGCTTTTATTATTATGCCATATATTGTGGAGTACCTCAAGATATTATTGTTATAAATTTTAAAAATGATAAGCTGGCTAATTGAAAATAAAAAAACCAAGCCTTGTTTAGCTTGGTTCTAATTGACTTTCTGTAATCATGATGTCCTAAAAAATGAAGTTACCCGAAAGCAAGTTCCCTATTTTTGCAGCTTATTTCTGATATTGATTCTCCTTAATAATTTCGGCCAGGACATCCCCCAGCATATCCATACTTTGTGCCGCTTCTTCTGGCGTACTTTCCTGGCAGCCAACTTCGAGCAAAAGTGCCCGCGGATGGAGATGCTGATTATAACGCCATTCTTGCATCTGAATACCGCGTGATAAACCTGGATAATGCTGATTAAGTTTGGCATCAATCAGCTTGGCAAAAGCATGATTTTGCTGCCAATGCGGCTGCGCCAGATCTTGCTGCCCAATGGCAACAACAATCGTAATTCTCGCAGCCTGTACTCCGTTAACCGTAGCTGTGGCATTTTGCCGTTTATCGGCATCGCGGTGAATATCAAACAGCATTTGAATAGAAGGATTATCTGTCAGCATCTTTTTGGCAGTTACTTCAGCCGGTCCATAAGCTTTCATAAAGCTTGGATAATCATGTACAGCCCTACTTTGTACAGAAGCTATATTATATTTTTCCAATCTTTTGCAAAGTGCCTGGCCTACCCGCGCAATATCGCCTACTTGTCCGCCAGGCGCATGCGCTACCCCGGAACTAGGAATAAAGGACTCTGATGTATGGGTATGATAAATTCCCACCAGCGGTTTGCCCCCTCCACTAGTAATAGCTGGGTCAAAAGAAGGAAAATTAGGCAAATTACTGGCACTCACAGTAGCTGTACCCTGACTAGCCAGACTCAGCACAGGAATCTCGCTGGTAAACAAAGAGCGGATATCTTTTATATCAATACTTGTACAAAACAAGACTGCCTTACTAAAAAAAGACTGTGCACTTAATTCTCTTTCCTCGGTAACCTCGGCTGTCTTTTCATATGCTTTTTTTAATCCAGGTATCCCTTCACATAAAATATCATGCCAGCTAGAAAAGTAAGCAATGGGATTCTCAATATAATGCTGTTTAGGCGCACCAGCACTGGCTGGTACGGCAACTTCGCCTGTTAGAAAAAAACAAAGAGATATCGCCGTGAGTACCCCGATAATTGCCCCGCCAATAAGCCTTCGCCTGGCATAATAGCGCCGCAGCCGTTCCTGCCGTGATAACATTGCAGCCTCCTACTGACAACTTGTAGGCGTTGTCAAAGTTTCGTTTACATACAATGTATATGCTTGGCAATATAATGATATTACACATTCTTGGACAACCAAAATTAAAAACTGTTACAAAATGCCCAGATGCTAGGCAGGGCGAGGAGCGGAGCGCAGTCGTACTAATGTACGTCGAAGTGAGCACCGCAGGAAGAGCAGCGCAGATGGGCGTTTTGGGAGCAGTTTTATTAGTGTAAATACATATGAATATTTTTATAATCTATATTAGGATGTAAAGATTGATTAATACCACCGGCGATAATATCAGCGATATCAGCAATCATTCTATCTACTTCTTTGGGCGTCACCATAAGATCACCCAAGGTTTCCGGCAAAACCTGATGAACAATTACCTGTTTATCCTTATCAGCTAGGTTTTCCATGCTCTTAAAATACCTGGCAAATGCCGCATGCTCCTGCAAAGCACTAATAGTATCCATAGCAATCGTTGAAGCATGTACAACAGTAGGCACACCAATGGCAATAACAGGCGTGCCAAGGCTTTCTTCTGTTAAGCCAAAGCGTTTGTTGCCTACACCGGAGCCTGGATGTATACCTGTATTGGTTAATTGAATTGTCGTAATTACCCGGTGACTTGAGGCAGCTGCCAGCGCATCAATCGCAATAACCAGACCTGGTTTGACTTTGCTGACAATACCATAGACAATTTCTGCTGTTTCCATGCCTGTAATCCCCAGCACGCCAGGGGCAATAGCACAGACCGAGCGAACGCCTTCTTTCAGCTCAGGCGACAGCATATCCTGCAAATGCCTGGTAACCACAATTTTTTCTACTGCTTTGGGACCTAAGGCATCCGGTGTAATATTCCAGTTTCCCAAACCAACTACCAGCACTGTTTTATTTTTGCTTATGCCAACTAAACCAGCTAACTCTTGCGCTAGTACACCAATTATTTTTTTCTGCAATGGCGTATTTTTATAGCGTAGTCCCTGCGCTTCAATTGTAATGTATTTGCCCTGTGCTTTCCCCATCATCTCTTCGGCCTGCGGCGTGGTAATATTGACACGAGTAATGCTATATTCTTCACTTTGCGCCTCGTTTGTCTCGATAATCACCCCCGGAATATCCTCTCGAACTTCTCTGCTCAGCATTTCCCGCGCTTCCACCGCTAAATCTGTACGTGTATTAATATTCATATGTCACCTCTATCAACTGACTATAGTATTCTACCTGTAAATTAACCAAAGTCCCTCCTCTTTATGCAATATTTAATATATCTAGCAATCGCTACTTGCATTTTGTCCCAGTACATGCTAAAATACTTTAGGTAATAAGCTCACAAGGAGGTGAATCACTTGCCAAATATTAAATCATCTGAACGCAGCGTTAAAACAGATGCCGAACGGCGCGCCAAAAACTTCGCAGTAAGATCTACAGTTAAATCAGCAACACGCAAAGTAATTGAAACCACAGCTGCGAATAATGCAGATGAGGCTAAAGCCCTCCTATTCAAAGCTACCAGCACGATTGATAAGGCAGCCGCTAAAGGCGTTATTCATAAAAATGCCGCAGCACGTAAAAAGTCTCGTCTTGCTCGCAAAGTTAATGCTATCGCGAAATAAGCTAAAGTAAAAATCCTATCTCAATGAGATAGGATTTTTTTGTTTTATTACCAGCATTTTGCCTTTGTTCCCCTCGAGAGAGGGGTGCCCAAAGGGCGGGGCGTGCTCTCTACTTTGCCATAAGTCTTTTTTATTTACGCACACATTTCAATAATTATCTTTTCCAGCGCACTATTGGTGGCCCGCCCGGTTTTTAAATCACCATCTGCTTTAGCCAGTGCCACAAGGGCATTTTTTAAACTAGCGACAGAGAAATTTTGACTTTGCCTAATTTTCTTTTCCCCAATAAAAGGCGGAACGCCTAAAGCCTCTGCTACCATTTTGGCGCTATAGCCTTTACCAGTTAGTTCCGCAGCCTGCCAGAGCAGCCTGACTTCACGCGCTAAGAGGGCAATCATTTTTAAAGGATGCTCACCAGTACTAAGCTGACACTCTAAAAGTTCCAGCGCTGTATGCACCTTTTTTTGACTTAATGCATCCAGCATAGCAAATACCGACACCTCGGGAATAGCGGATAAAACTTCACACAGTGTACTACGGGTAATGGTATTTTTGCTACCTGTATATAGAACCATTTTTTCAAGCTCATTTTCTAAAAATCCTAATGATACCTGCGGCATAATACTAATAACGCTCAAAAAATATTCCAGAGCATCTCGCTTCATCTGAATATTTAATTCTTTCAGCCGATTACTAAGCCAGACTTTTACCTCTTTGGGTTTAAGCGGCGCAAGTTCTACTGCTGCTCCCGCTTTATCCAGTGCTTTATATATAGTACGCCGTTTATCAATTTTATCGGTGGAAGTAAAAATTACATAACTATAGGATGGCATGTCCTGAAAAACTCGCAGCAGTTTTTTATCGTCAACATCATCCGGCGCCCCCTCCTGGGCGGCGCGCCTAGCTTTGAAGAAGGCTGTTTCTTTGACCACAATGACATTCTTATCGCCCATAAATGGGATGGTTTCAATTAAATTTGCCAGTTCCTGAATTCTAGGATCATGATCCAAGACGATAAGATTCATATCCCTTTCTTCCGGCAGTAATAGCTTGCCAATAATCAGCTGCTCAAGTTGATGAGCAAGATAGCTTTCTTCACCGTACAGCAAATACAAGGGACGGATTTTCCCCTTATTTATTTCTGCTAGCGCTTCCGTATAAAGCATAGTATCCCCCATGAACTTCATTTTATATAAGACTCACATCGTATCCTTTCCCCATTGGTCTTAAACACAATCGCGCCTTCCTGATCGGTACGATGGGTTTCAACCTTGAGGGAAGACAGCCGCTTTAAAACTTCTTCATGCGGATGCCCGAATTTATTACTGTACCCTGCTGATATAATAGCATACTCTGGTAGAACCTTGGTTAGAAACTGATTGGTCGAAGAGGTTTTGGCCCCATGATGCCCTACTTTCAAAACAGTACTTGCTATATCACAATTCTTGTTTAATATAAGCTGTTCTTCTTCTCCAGTTAGATCACCTGTAAAAAGAAAACTGTGCTTGCCGTAGCTTACTTTGATTAAAGCTGAAGTTTCATTGCCGGTACGTACTACTTTGCCTGTACCTGCATGAAGAATGTCAATAACTACCCCATCCACAACAAACGTAAGTCCCGCATACAGCGGCAGCATATGGCTGTAGTTTTTACTATGCTGCAAGCGCAAGATAGCAAGTGACGCCTTTTCTTCCTGCGGCATACCGATAAACTTTACAGGAATTGCCTCGGCAATTGCCCAAGCTCCCCCAGCATGATCCTGATGACCATGGGTTAAAAACAGATAATCAACTTTTAGTATACCATAATGTTTTAAATAAGGAAGTACTACCCGCTGCCCGATATCAAACTGATTATCGCCCATAGTACCGCCTGTATCAATTAGAATAGCCCGGCCATGCGGTGTAGTAATTAGCGCCGCATCCCCTTGCCCGACATCCATAAAATGCACCATCAGCGGCTTAGGATACCAAACATAACTAAGCAGTATAACTAGAGACAGCATACCGCCTGCTGCCAGCCGTTTAGGCCAGCGCCGCCAAACTTCCCTAAAGGAAATTAGCCTTCTGGGAAGATAGTCATAAAGCCAGGCCAATATAACATAGTATACCATGCCGCCCCATATACTGGCGGCAGGCAAATAGCATGCTCCGGCAGGAATAGTCGCCAAAAGGGAATTTAGCTTGGTAGAAAACCCAATTAGAAAGCTGCACAAAATTAAAATAAACTTTCCGGCTAGTGGTACAAGGAAAACAAGCACTACCCCTAATAAACCCAACACGACAACACCATCAATAATTGGCACTACCAAAATATTGGCCGCCAGAGAAATTAAGGACAAGCTATTAAAATACCAAGCAATAAACGGCAAAACGCCAAGCTGCGCGGCAATTGTCACAGCTAGTGCGCCAGATAAATAATCAGGCAAGAAAGTAATAAACCGCAGCGTCTTCTGATATAAAAACACCAGTCCGGCCGTAGCGCCGAACGATAATTGAAAGCTTATATCATGCAAAATTCCAGGCTGAACAGCCAGCAGAAAAAGCGCTGACAGCATAAGCGCATTAGCTGCATCCTTTTCCCGGCCAAAAATCCCGGCCGCTAGACTGACTAGGCCCATCACCAGTGACCTTACCACAGGCGGCGATAACCCGGCAAAGACGGCATAAAAGCCAATTACTACTGCCGCTAAGAGTACTTTAATAAAATATCGCAGCTTTAACATATCACCAAACCACAGCATCACCCCGGCAAGCAGGGCAATATGCGTCCCCGATACAGATAAAATATGTACAATACCGGTTATGGCAAACTCTTGCACCCATTCTGCAGGAATGCCGTCATATCCGCCAAACAGCATGCCTGCCAAAATAGCAGCATCCTTTTCCGGCATAACAGCGCGCATTACGGCAATGATATTGTCCCGCCAGATGGCAAGTGTACTGAGAAAGGCCCCTGTATCCTTGGCCTCCTCAGTCCGTTTCATTACCATCCCCGACATACGGGCAGTAATTCCCTGCCGCTTTAATGCTGCCGCACTATCCATGAGTGCGGGATTATTATAACCATGCGGCAAAAATACCTGTCCATAGGTCTCTACCCCATCGCCATAATGACAGACTGGCTCATTTGCCATCTGCCGAATATACACCAGCATTCGTCCTGCTGCCGCCGCTTTTTTGCCGCCTATTTGGACAGCTTTAATAGTAGCAACATATTTTATCTGCACCTGATTATCACTATTTTTCTTAACCTCAGGTACTTCAGAAATAATGCCATAGGCTGTAAGCATTTGCTCATGATAATTCGAAATATCAACAGGCGATAATGCACATGCATGAACGAAGCGCAGCATCCCAATAAGGAAAAATAGAGCAATCACTGCATAGCCTGTTTTCAAAGGCTGTTTAAAAACACACCATAGGGAAAGAGTCGCTGCCATTATCACTAAACCATATAACAAAGCCTGCGGCCACGTATATAAGCTGCCGCACCAAATTCCTGCGGCAAATGCCACGCAAACCGCCATCATGATTTTCATAACTATAGCGTTATTTTATCTTTCAATTTTTTAAATTTGGCTTCCCCCATACCTTTGACCTTTTTTAAATCTTCTATTGCCGAAAAGCAGCCATTAGCCTCCCGGTACTCTATAATCCTAGCAGCCATCGCCGGACCAACACCTGGCAGCTTATCCAGTTCATCTTTATCCGCCTGATTAATATTAATTTTTCCATCACGCTCGGCTGACAAAACTACTTGCCCATTATGAAATTTACTTGGTACATGGACATGCGCCCCATCCTTTACCTTTCCCGCAAGATTAATTTTTTCAGTATCTGCATCTCCCGTTATCCCGCCAACGGCCCCTACCGCATCTTGGACACGACTGCCGATTGGCAGTTTGACAACGCCAGGCTTAACCACCGCCCCGCTCACATAGACTACATCTTCAGTCTGCCGCGGAGGGACAGGTTCCTCTATAGGCGCTTTGTTGACTGTTACACTATCAGGTACCGCTGTTTTTTCGCCATATACATAAAAACTGCCTATTGTAATAATAACCGCTACTACCAAAATCACCAGCACTCGGCTTCTTGCTATGTTCACGTTTATCCCCCCTGCCCATATTGTGAGCGATTGGGGAGAAATTATCCGGTATGAGACATAAAAAACTGGCTCCACCTATGTGAAGCCAGTTTTTCCTATATTATTTTACTACAATGTTCACTAACTTTTGCGGTACACAAATAACTTTTACTACTTGTTTACCGGTTACTGCGCTTTGTACTCTTTCCTGCGCTAGCGCAAGCCTTTCCATTTCCTTAGCATCAAGGCCTACAGGCACTACAATCTTCTCGCGAACCTTGCCGTTGACCTGCAAAACCACTTCCACTTCACTTACCTTGATAGCTTCGGCATCAAAGGTCGGCCAGCACGCTTTATGCACACTGCCTTCGGCCAATGTCTCCTGCCACAATTCTTCGGTAATATGCGGCGCAAACGGCGCTAATAACCTGAGGAGGCCTGATACTACTTCCCTCATCAAACCGCCATTAACAGTCCTTTCCTGTTCCTTAAAGGTATGCATGGCGTTAACAAGTTCCATAATCGAACTAATGGCAGTATTGAAGTTGAACCGTTCACTAATATCATCAGTCACCTTTTTGATGGCAATATGCAGCATCCGGCGCAATTCTTTTTCATTTTTATTTAATGCGGCTGTGTCATATTCTGGTGCAGCGTTTTTAACAGCATCAGCATAGTGGAAAACGATACGCCACAAACGGCTAAGAAAACGATAGGCCCCTTCAACCCCCTGATCGCTCCATTCTAGATCGCGTTCAGGCGGCGCTGCAAACAAAATAAAGAGCCGCGCTGTATCAGCGCCGTATTTGCCGACAATTTCTTCGGGTGATACTACATTGCCTTTGGATTTGGACATTTTGGAGCCATCTTTAATAACCATTCCTTGTGTCAAGAGGTTCTTAAAAGGTTCATCAAAATTAGTAAGTCCGGCATCTTTTAACACTTTCGTGAAAAACCGTGAATAAAGTAAATGCAAAATTGCATGTTCAATTCCGCCAATATATTGATCCACAGGCATCCAGTAGTTTACTTTTGATGCGTCAAACGGCTTTTCGGTATTGCGCGGATCAGTATAACGCATATAATACCAGGATGAACAAATAAAGGTATCCATGGTATCAGTTTCCCGCCGTGCTTTACCGCCGCATTTAGGGCAAGTACAATTAATAAAATCTTCAGCTCCCGCAAGCGGCGATACCGCCCCTTCATCAAACCGTACATTTTCCGGCAGTCTGACCGGCAAATCCTTTTGGGGGACTGGCACAGTACCGCAAGTAGGGCAATAAATCATAGGAATGGGTGCACCCCAATACCGCTGACGCGAGATGAGCCAATCGCGCAGACGATAATTTACCCGGCGTTTACCCATGCCGCGTTCTTCCAGCCACTTAGCCATAGCTACTTTGGCGGTTTCATTATCCATACCATTAAACTCACCGGAATTAACCATAATACCAGTGCCATGGTAAGCATCGGTCATGGTTTCAAGGCTAAACGCCTCGCCTTGTGGCTGCACAACCACTTTTTTCGGTAAATTGTATTTATCAGCAAATCTCCAGTCACGTTCATCATGGGTCGGTACCCCCATAACCGCGCCGGTACCATATTCAAACAGAACATAATTGGCTACCCACACAGGTACTTTTTCACCGGTAAACGGATTGACGGCATAAGCCCCTGTAAATATGCCTTCTTTCTCTGTTTCACTCGATGTACGGCTGATTTCGCTTAATTTACGGACATTTTCGCAAAAAGTACGTACTGCCTCGGCATCTGGTTTGCCGGCAATCAGCTTTTCGACCAGAGGATGTTCTGGCGCCAAAACCACATAGGATACACCAAAGGCTGTATCACATCTTGTAGTATACACGGTAATTTTTTCGCCGATTTCCGGCACATCAAAGCTGAACTCGGCTCCCTCGCTGCGGCCAATCCAGTTTTCCTGCATGGTCTTAACGCGTTCCGGCCAGCCTTTAAGTTTATCCAAATCTTTTAATAAGGTATCTGCGTAATCAGTAATCTTCAAAAACCACTGTTCTAGATCCTTTTTGATTACCTCTGAATCACAGCGCCAGCAATGACCATCCACGACCTGCTCGTTAGCAAGTACGGTATTGCATTCATTGCACCAGTTTACGGTAGCTTTTTTCTTGTAAGCAAGGCCCCGTTCATAAAACAGCAAGAAAAGACTTTGCGTCCAGCGGTAATACTCCGGATGACAAGTAGCCACTTCGCGGTCCCAGTCATAGGAAAGACCCAGTTCCTGCTGCTGACGACGCATATTATTAATATTGCTCCATGTCCACTCCGCAGGATGCACACCATGTTTTATCGCCGCATTTTCCGCCGGCATGCCAAAAGCATCCCAGCCCATCGGATGCAGCACGTTATACCCCTGCATGGATTTAAAACGGGCTACAACATCACCAATCGAGTAATTGCGCACATGTCCCATATGCAGGTTGCCTGAAGGATACGGAAACATCTCCAGTACATAGTATTCGGGACGCTGATGCTGAATGTCTGTACGAAAGGCCCCTTGGTCAGCCCATATTTTTTGCCATTTTTTTTCAATTTCCTGTGGAAGATATCTTTCGTCCATGTATTAACCTCCCTAAAATTTACATTTATTAAAAATAAAAACGCCCCTTGGCTTAAAAGCCAGGGACGAGTAATTCCCGCGATACCACCCTGATTGATGAACATTTGTCATCCTCTCATTAACCATTAACGCTGGTAAACGTCAGCCGCTACTTTTCACGCCTGCTCCTTCACAGTGAGTTGGGCTTTTCCTTCGGTTGGCTCGCATCACCCGCCAACTTTCTGCCTCCAGTTAAGCTTACTACTCTGCATCATAAGATTATTACAAGCCATTATACAATATTAAACAAAATATGTCAATAACAAGATGGACTGTTCCACGACCTTAAGCCGCCTAAAAATTTTTCTT
>JAJFUN010000155.1 GCA_021372375.1 Pelosinus sp.
TTAAGCAAATCCTTGCGTGGAAATGACATTTAACTCCTCCTCTGTGCACGTCATTGTGCAATCTATATAATTATTACTATTTTAGTTATTACATTAGATTTGTCAAATTACATAATATTTAAACATGTTTACATAAAATACATAGTTGCGGAAATAATGATTATAAATCGACTGATAATACTAATTTAGGAGGCAATTAGATTGGAAAACGACGAAGTAAAAACCCGGGGAGATGACATGGAACTTGGTACATTCGAGTTTTTAAAAACCGGGTGGTGGATCTTGCATGTAATCGCTATTGTGGGCGTTTTTTATTTGGGATATTTGTTTGGCGGGTCAATATTCAGGTAACTAAAAAACGTAACCAAAGCAGGCGAAGGATTTTTTGCCTGCTTTGTCCTATTCTTTATACCATTTGTAAAAACCTTAATTGCCGCAACAGAGCAATAATCGGATGCCGATATTACTTAAAAACGGGCTGACCAATTATCTCGCTAGTTCATTGATTGCATGGGCATAAATTTTGGTATTAGCCAGTAAGTCCTTGAGAGTCATATATTCATTGACTTGATGATCAAGGTCAGTCTCGCCGGGAAATATAGGCCCAAATGCTGCAATATTAGGCATCTCTTTGGCATAAGTACCCCCTCCAATAGCAAGCAGGTCAGCTTCTTTACCAGTTTGGTCCTTATAAACCTTTTGCAAAGATTTTATTAATGGATGGTCAACGGGAAAAAACAAAGGCTTTTGATGCTGAAAGTTTTCAACTCTAATCCCTGCGGTTTTTATTCTGTCATTTAAGGGATTCATCATGTCATCCAGCTTAAAGGTTACCGGATATCTTAAGTTAAGGGACATGGATATTTTATTTTCGTTCATATTCACAACTCCAACATTAAAGGAAAGCTTCCCCGATTCCTTATCCTCTAAACCTATTCCAAACGCTTTTCCATAGACATCAAAGCCCACATTTTTATTGACGAATTTAATAAAATCAGTAATATCGCAGTTATCAAGAGGTAAGTTTTCCAGTAAATCAAAAAGCTGCATAATGGCATTTTGGCCGAGCTGCGGCAGACTGCCATGAGCACTCTTACCAATTGATTTTATAGCTACAAGCCCGCCCTCTTCTGCTGCTTGTATTTTAAAACCGGTTTTATCCGCATAGGCTTCTACTTGTTTAATGAGGGCCGCCTTATCTTTAGCCGCAATTCCTGCTTCTGCATAATCAGGAACCATGTTGGGCCTATCGCCGCCCTTAATATACTTTAAGAGCAATGGACCGGCAGACTTCTGATTCAAGTCTTTCACGATATCGAATATTGTAATACCCTTTTCTGCATATATGATCGGATAATTGCCATCAGGTGTAAATCCAGCCACAGGTGGTTTTTCCTTTTTCAAATAATAGGCTATTTCAGCAGAGCCGGTTTCTTCATTAGTTCCAAAAATAATTCTGACTTTTTTTGACAAGGGTAAGTTTAGCTCCTTTATCGCCTTAAGCCCGAATAAGCATGCCATAATAGGTCCTTTATCATCTAAAGAACCCCGGGCATATATTTTGCCGTCATGTATTTCAGCCGCATAGGGCGGGTAAAGCCATCCATTCCCTTCCGGAACTACATCCAAATGTCCCAAAATTCCAATATAATCCTCTCCTTCACCATATTCAGCGTATCCTATATATCCATCCATATTAACGGTTTTAAATCCTAAGTTTTTTGAAATTTTCAGTGCACAATTTAAAGCCGCTGCAACGCCCTCCCCGAATGGCATGCCTGCTTTAGGTTCATCCTCTACACTTCTGATGCTTAAAATTTCCTGCACAGCACTTACTACTTCGTTTTGCATAGTATCTATTTTTCTATTTAACTCCATGACTTTACTTCCCTTCTGTTGATCATATAAATTAAGCAATCCATTTAAGTTTTTAACTATCGTACACAAAATATTCCTGAGATGCCAGTGTCATTACAAACTTAAATGATGAAACAGCATTGTTAAGACTTATAATAAGAATACAGCGGTTTGCGGCTCGAATTAGATTAGTATGATTGATCAAAGCAATCATAAATACTGGTTGTCTTTAATGCTGGTTATAATAACATTATTGACCCTTATAAACTCCGGAAAGATTTAAAGTAAAGTAATTTGTCTAGGAGGTTGCAGCAATGAATATACCGGACTATGCGCTGCTTTGTGACTATTATGAGCTTACCATGAGTAACGGGTATTTCAAAAACGGTATTTCGGAGAAGATTGCTTATTTTGATGTTTTTTTCCGTGAAGTGCCGGATGGGGCAGGATTTGCTATTGCCGTAGGGCTGCAGCAAGTTATAGATTATATTGAGAATCTGCAATTTACAGAAGATGATATTTCTTTTCTGCGGGATAAGAAATTATTTGCGGATGATTTTTTAACTTATCTGGCAAAATTTAAATTTACGGGCGACATTTTCGCGGTACCGGAGGGAACTCCGATTTTCCCCAACGAACCAATTCTTATAGTAAGAGCACCTGCTATTGAAGCACAGCTGATTGAAACTTTTATCCTTCTCACACTCAATCACCAGTCCCTTATAGCAACAAAAGCCAATCGTATTGTACGTGCCGCTAAAGGCAGGCCTGTTGCCGAGTTTGGGTCGCGAAGAGCGCAGGGAGCTGATGGGGCAATTCTGGGAGCACGGGCAGCTTTTATAGCCGGATGCAGCGGTACAGCCTGCACATTGACCGACAAGGCATATCATGTACCTGCCAGCGGGACCATGGCACATTCGTGGATACAGATGTTTGATAATGAGTATGATGCCTTCAAAAGCTACTGTGAATTATATTTACACGATGTCACCCTGCTCGTGGATACATATAATGTTATGAAAAGCGGCGTCCCTAACGCGATTCGTGCTTTTAAAGATGTATTGCTGCCCCGGGGTATTACTAAAAGCGCCATTCGTATTGATTCGGGGGATTTGACTTATTTGTCCAGAAAAGCACGCAAGATGCTTGATGAAGCCGGGCTTAACGAATGTAAAATAGTTACCAGCAATTCCCTTGACGAGTACATTATCAGCGATTTAATTAAAGAGGGAGCATGCATTGATGCTTTTGGAGTCGGAGAACGATTAATAACTTCGAAAAGTGATCCCGTTTTTGGAGGTGTTTATAAACTCTGTGCAATTGAAAGTAACAGCGGAGAAATAACTCCCAAAATCAAGATCAGCGAAAATACAGCCAAAATTACGAATCCTCATTTTAAAAAGGTATATCGCTTATATGACAATAAATCAGGAAAGGCCATCGCCGATCAAATATGTGTTTATGATGAAGTTATAGATGATACCCAACCGCTGGAGATTTTTGATCCTGATAACGTTTGGAAACGCAAGACGGTATCTGATTTTACCGCCCGGGAGCTCATGGTTCCGGTATTTTTACATGGAAAAAAAGTATACCAGGAACCTGCTATTGAGCAAATTAAAGATTATTGCAGGGAACAAATCGAACTGTTATGGGATGAAATTAAGCGCTTTGAACATCCGCATAAATATTATGTAGATTTATCTAAAAAGCTTTGGA
>JAJFUN010000166.1 GCA_021372375.1 Pelosinus sp.
TGGGTAATACCAAAGGACTTTCCTGAGCCTGGTGTGCCAAATACAGCGATGGATAAAGGACGGGTGGTGTTAGACGTAGACATATATTCGCGCATTAGATTTTGGATGCTGCGATAGCTTTCAATTTCAGTCCGGTCAACAGTCTGCAGTTTGCCAAACTGTGCAATGGGGATAAACTGCAGGGAATGCTCTACCCCTTTTTTTACGATGTTATAGGCAATTTCGGCAAGATTGGCCGAGCTTTTATCTTTGAGAATATACCAGTGGTCAGTATTTTCTGAATAACGGATAGGGACATCTTGGACATGCTCGTTGCAAATAAATTTGCAGTCATTTTTCATAAATATCGTTTCATTGGGAATAGCGAATACGGCCATCGTATTGCCGAAGCCTTCTAAAAAATATTTTTGGGCGGCGACAATTCCCTGACGGATGCCCTCGCCAATTGACTGAGCAAGTTCCTCATTATTGCTGTCACCAGCGATAATGCACTGAGCAATGCCAGCCACAAAACAGGAGGTAAGGCCGGACATCTTGCCTTGGCTCTCAGAGAAGGAACTGCCTTCAGAGGCATATGGCAAAAAGTATAAATGGGATTCCGCCACGCCTTCGTTTTTGTAATAAATGGCTCCTTCTAATCCTAATAACACAATAAGATGACGGCAATTTGCCAGGCGTGCGAGGCTAGGGCTATTATTGATTTGCCAGACAAAATCCTGAGCCGTCCGTTCCCAGGAAAGCCCTTTACTGATATTGACACCGGTAGAACGCAAATCTTCACTATTGATGATGACAATGGTTCTATTTATATGATTCTTTTCGAGTGTTTTCCAAAGAGGACTGTCGATCTTGGGATTGCCCATTTTGTATAAAACCAATGGGGTTTTTTGAGGCGTTTTCAAAGCTAAAGGCCAAAACTTATCATTGCTGCTAAAACCATTATTTTCATCATCGACGATAACGATGGCGGCGTTGGCATCATCGTTGACAATGGGCAGCAGTTTGACCTCACCAGTTGCCGGGCCGACAAATCCCAATAACCGCTTTAAGCGGTATACCTTACTACCGGTTTCCTGGTGGGGCATAGCTGGGAAAAAATCTATTTCAGCTACTGATCGCAAAAAATCCTTGGGCGGGATTGTATTTAAGTCTGGTTCTTGCGGCGATCGGATTTCAAGTTTTGTGGCTAAAGCAACAAGTTTGGCGAGGAGTAAGGCTTCACCGGGCAGAGCGACACTTTTTACATTTAAATGGGTCTGCCAATTTAGTCCGTTGCTGTTTTGTGGCGCGGTTATCCAATATAGCGAATTGATACAGATATCACCAGTTACTACAATGTTAAAAGTTTGAGTAGACATTCTCATCCTCCTTTATTCGTGCAGGAAATACCAAATAAGCTCTGAACAATTTTGTCGGTTATCGGTACGTTTGTGCCGTCAACTTTAGAATATCATATTTGGTATAATGTAATATTAGCAGATATAGAAACTTTTGTTAAGAGAGTTTATACCAACAATATAGGTAAGGCTCTGCAATAAAAATAAGCCGTCCCATTGAACGGCTTATTTTATAGTAAAATTACTAGGCATATTTTGTTTAAGTCTAAGCACAGGCTCAAATAAATCACCAAGACGATCAATGCGGTCAAGTACCTCAGATGGACTGAAATAGAGTTCACTCGCGTCCTTGTTTTGGTAAGCACTTATTACTTCCGCCCAGGTTATCGGCGTAGAAACTGAGGGGACTTCTTTGGCTCGTAGGGAATAAGCGCAGACTGTTGTTTTATGTTCGTCATTTTGGCTCCAGTCGATAAATATTTTTCCCGTGCGCAGTTTTTTGGTCATTTTAGATATTACCAGTTTGGGTTGCTCTTTTTCCAGGAGGCTGGCCAGTGTTTTGGCAAACAATTTGGTCTGGTCATAGGTTGCCTGGGTATTTAAGGGTACATACAATTGAAGACCTTTGGAACCGGATGTTTTAACAAAACTCTGTAAATTGAATGCATCTAAATGCTCTTTTAAGAGCAGGGCCACTTCAGCACATTCAAGGATACTTGCGGGAAAACCAGGATCTAGGTCGAAGACAATCATTGTTGGACAATGGATGTTTGGGACTTCAGACAAAGAAGTATGCAGTTCAAGGGCGGCTAAGTTGGCGGCCCAGATTAAGCTAGGCAAAGTATCTATTAGGCAATAATTAGTGTTTTTTTTATTGCCTTGGCTCCAAATAGGCGTTGTTTGCAGCCAGCGGGGCCGGGAGGCGGGACATTCTTTTTGATAAAAGAATTTGCCCTTTGCGCCATTGGGGTAGCGCTTCAAGGTAATAGGGCGTTTTGCTATATGCTCCAGCATGATTGGCGCAGCCCGAATATAGTAATCAAGGACTTGGCCTTTGGTAAAGCCTGAGTTTTGATAAAAAATCTTATCTAAATTTGATACCTTTAATGCTCTGCCATCGACAGTCAAAGTAGTATTATTGGGCACGGGCCTTTTTTCTCCTTTCTTTGGCGGCAGGTTTCTTTTTTAGGGCCGTCAGACTGGCTTCTAGTGCATCCATCAGATCAATGACCTTGCCTTTTTGCGGCACGGCTTCGGCCTTTTGTTCCACTATTTCCTGCCCTTCCGCTTTCTTTTCAATCATTGCCAGTGCTTTTTCACGGTATTCATCATGGTAGCTTTCATGAACAAAGTTACTGGAAAGGGAATCAATCAATTGCATGGCAATGGCTAATTCTTTTTTTGCCACAGCGGTTTCGGCTGAAGGCAAATCTTCTAATTCTGTTTGGTCGACAATTTCGTTTGCAAAAAACATTGTTGATAAAGTCAGTGCATGACCGACGGGATGTATGGCTGCAAGGTATTCTTTATTGCGCAGTGTAAATTTAGCAATGGCAACTTTTTTTGATTCCTGCATGGCCGCGAAAAGCAGACTATAGGGTTTTACGGCGCCTTTATCCGGTACCAGATAATAAGACTGGTCATAGAGAATGGGATGGATTTCGTCTAGGTGTATAAACGTTTCAATTTCTATAATACGGGAAGTTTTAGGCTGCAAAGCCTCTAAGTCAGCTGCAGATACAATGACATAACGGTCTGGCGATATTTCATAGCCTTTTACAATGTCTTCGTTTGCTACTTCCTGTCCATCGTTTTGACAGGTTTTTTTTAGCCGGATGCGGCAGCCGTCTGATTTTCTGAGCTGATTAAAATGCAGCGTTTTCCTTTTGACTGCATTAAAGAGTTTGATGGGGATGTTGACAAGCCCAAAACTTATTGATCCATTCCACATCGGACGCGCCATAGTTGATACCTCCATATTATTGATTTTCTTTTATTACGTCTTTAGCATTCTTATCACTACGCAATCCCTTAAATGAGGGATGCCTAAGGGTATTATTTGGTGTCCACTCGGTAAATTCAAATTCTCCGACTAACGTAGGCTTGACGAAAATAGCCCCTTTGGGTGTTTTATTACTAAAGGGAGTTGTGTCACGATGTAGGGCTGAGAGTAAAGTTTTTAGATCTTTAAGAGTTTTGGTGGTAAAGCCTGTGCCTACCTTACCGGCATAGAGAAAATCCGGGGCTTTTACCGCACTTTTTTGCTGTGGCAAAGCGTAATAGCCAATTAATAAGGAACCAATGCTGCCGGTGCGTGCATTTTGCCCAGGCAGCCAGCCTCCAATCACAAATTCCTGGCGCAGTTTGTTTTTTATTTTAAGCCAATCATTGCTGCGCTTGCCTGGTAGATACAGACTATCAAGCCGCTTGGCCATTATTCCTTCTAAACCAAGATTTCGTGTAGCTTTAAGCATATCGTCTCCATTGCCGTATGTATAAGCGGGGGTTTGGAAGTTATCACCGGACAAGTTCAGTTTGTCTAAGATCTCCCGGCGTTTAAGATAGGGGCGGTTGGTTAATAATTTATTATTCAGGTACAGTACATCAAAAATAATGTACGTAACAGGATAGGAGTGCATTAGATCGCTGATCTTTTTGGCACAAGTTAAGCCCATACGATGCTGCAGTTCGGAAAAAGAAGGATGACCATTTGCGGACAAACAGACGATTTCGCCATCAAGTACGATATTTTTGACGTTTAATGCATTTCTCAGTGAAAATAGTTCGGGGTATTGCGTGGTAATAATCTTATTACTCCGGCTGCGTATTTCAATTTGGCCATTTTCGTAATAAAGTATGGCGCGTAAGCCATCCCATTTAATTTCGTAGGCATAATCAGCCGCATTTTGAGGTAGGGAACCTAATTTTGCTAGCATGGGCAGGATAGTATCCATATTATGTCCCCGTTTCACAGTCTATTTCCTTAGTATTATTCTTATAATTGTACCAATTTATAAGCAATGTCAAATACCTAACATGGAATTTATTATATATACATTAAAGGCATCCTATTCGCGAACGAATAGGATGCCTTTTTAAGCAAAAAATAAAGACCAGAGTATCTCTGGTCTTAGTATTTTAATATCTTTTGTGTGCTTGGAAGCATTCACGGCAATAAACCGGTTTGCCAGCAGTTGGATTGAAAGGAACTTGAGTTTCTACACCGCATTCGCTGCAGGTTGTTGTGAACATTTCGCGTTGTTGACGGAAACCACCATTGTTTTGCTGTTTTCTAGCAGCGCGACAAGCTGGGCAACGTGAAGGTTCGTTTTGAAACCCTTTTTCTTCGTAAAAAGCCTGTTCAGAAGCTGAAAATATAAAATTAGCTCCACACTCTTTACAGGTAAGTTCTTTATCTTGGTAGGCCATTGTAACCAACCTCCTTGGTTTTTGTACTCAAACAATTCTGGTCGGTTGATTACCAATAGACTTAGCAAGCGACGCAGAAATCATTTTCGTCTAGGTTCATCATACTATTTTTTTCTATGAATTGTCAAGTATTTTGCAAAAACTTCCAGAAAAAAATAACAATTAAGTTATTTTTTTCAATATACTTACTTTTTAAACTTTAAAGTACTTTACAATGCCGGAAAAAATTGCTTCTGCTGTTTTAAGACGTCCGTCGGTACAGGAAAGTAGTACTTCTTCTTCGGGGTTGGATATAAATGCCGCTTCTATGAGGATTGCCGGCATATTAGTATAACGAATAACGTAAAAACTGGCAAAACGCACCCCACGATCTTTGGTGCCTAAGTTTTCTACCAGGCTCTTTTGTACACATTTGGCAAGCTCGAGTGATTCATTATCGCCATAGTGAAAGGTGGTAGTACCTGAGGCAATGATGCTGGTAAAGGCATCGTTATGAATACTGATAAATAGATCAGCCTTAGCTTCATTGGCCAGATCAACGCGGGCGCTTAGCTCTTCGGCGGAACTAGCATCAGGAAAGGCGACATCTTTGTCAGTGTCTCTAGTCATAATTACGATTGCACCATTGGCTTCCAGCTTGTCTTTAAGGAGCAGCGCGATTTCTAAAGTATTATCCTTTTCAAAAGTGTTAGTAGGACCGATTGCCCCGGGATCACTGCCGCCATGTCCTGGGTCAAGACAGAAAACTTTGCCGGTGAGGCGATTGCTTTCCGGTTCCTCAATCGTCGGAAGCCGTTCGGCTCCTTCGCCAATGATGATGTTTTGCGAAGAAATGTATACCGCTTCTTTGTTTGTATCATACCAGATTTTCCAGTGAAGTGTCTTGGCAACACTTTTTAGCGTAAGTAATATATCTTTGCTAACTCGCACATTAATCGGCAAGGGTTGGCCATCAAGAAAAATTCGCATAGGAGATGAGCCACCTTCTTTCTTCATTATTTTACGTTATATTGTATGCGCACTGGCAGTATAAGGTGAGTTTGCGGTATAATACAAAGATACATATAAATAAGCAGGTGAAAAAGTGAAAGTAGTCTTAACTACATTAAACGCCAAGTATATTCATTCTTCTTTGGCGCTGCGCTATTTAGAAAAATATTGCCGGGCCGCTTGTGAAAATATTGAAATCAAAGAATATACCATTAATAATCAATTACTGGATATTTTAAGTGATATCTATGCGGCAAAACCGGATGTAATTTGTTTGGCTTGTTATATCTGGAATATTGAGATGACCTTACAATTGGCCAGTTTACTGCGTAAGGTTTTGCCTGATGCCACGCTGATCCTTGGCGGACCTGAGGTTTCATTTGACGCGGCAAGGCTTTTGGCAGAGCATACGTATGTTGATTATATAATATTGGGGGAAGGCGAAAATGTGCTTAATCGCCTGCTGCGGCACCTAGAAGAGCATTCAGATCAGTCCCTGACAGCAATTGAAGGACTGGTTTATCGTGAAAAAGATAAAGTTATCGATAGTACACCGCAAATCATGCCGGTGCTTGATGACATTCCTTTTCCTTATACTGAAACAGAGATTGCTGACTTAAGTGAAAAAATTATATATTATGAGAGCTCGCGCGGCTGTCCGTTTTCCTGCCAATATTGTTTGTCAAGTGCCACCCAGGGTGTGCGTTATTTTAGTCTCGACCGTACCTTTCAGGATATGGAGTTTTTTATTAAGCAAAATGTAAGGCAAGTTAAATTTGTCGATCGTACCTTTAATGCAAAGAAAGAGCACTATTTTCCTTTAATGAAATTCTTAGCGCGTCAGGATTGCCGCACTAATTTTCATTTTGAGATTGCGGTAGATTTGTTAGATGATGAGGTTTTAGAGTTTCTCCAAACAGTACCTGCCGGACGGTTTCAATTAGAGATTGGCGTACAATCAACGTATGAGCCAACACTTGTTGCTATTTGCCGACATAACAACTGGGACAAGATTACGCAAAATATTGCAAAGCTAATGTCAGGCAATAATATTCATTTGCATCTTGATTTAATTATCGGGCTGCCATATGAAGACTTCTGGCGCTTTGGACAGTCTTTTAATGATGTGTATGCACTGAAACCGCATATGCTGCAAATTGGTTTTTTGAAGATGCTCAAAGGGGCTGGTGTCCGTCAAATGGAACAGGAACATGGGTATGTATATATGGATACTGCTCCGTATGAAGTTCTCGCCAATCGCTATTTGTCTTATGAAGGCATCCGCGAACTTAAAATTTTTGAGGATATATTTGAGCAAACCTATAATAGCGGGCGGCTGCGTCATACTTTTGAATTCTTGATTTCACAGCACCAACAAGATGCCTTTCGGTTTTATCATGAATTCACAGGGTTTTGGCAAAGCCGCAATCTCCATCAGGCTGCACACAGTACTAAAGCATTATACGAATATTTGCTGGTTTATTGTGAACAAGTGGATGCCAAATGGATACCTATTTGTAAAGAGTATATGAAAATTGACGCGCTGCTTAGTGACCGCGGGGCTGTACGTCCTGAATTTCTTGCATGGAATGCTGAAAAGTGGAATGAGGAGAAAACAAATTTTTGGCGAAGTGCCGAAGTAGTGAAAAAATATCTGCCAGAGTATGCCTTTCATACCTGGCGCGAAATAAAAAAGAAATATCATATTGAAGTATTTAGTTTTGATGTATTAAAAGAGCATGCTGCTCAGCCTGGTGCGGTTCCCATGTTATTTTCGTATGAACAAGATAATGTAAGCTATCAATATATAGACTTACACGACTTTATGGTTAGGGGAAATTATTAATTATGAGATATAGGGTTTATTCTGATTACTTAAAAGAGCGGTATGGGGAAAAAGTATACAAATTGCCAATTAGCTTACCGGTTACTTGTCCCAATCGGGATGGAACCTGCGGCACTGGCGGCTGTGTGTTTTGCGGTGAAATTGGGGCAGGCTATGAAAATCTTCCAGCTTCCTTTACGGTAGCAATGCAGATCAAAGCCAATAAAGAACATATTGTACCTAAATATAAAGCGAAAAAATTCATTCCCTATTTTCAAAATTTCAGTAATACCTATCTGCCACCAGAAAAAATGGGCGATTATGTAAGGCAGGCCTGCCTTGAAGATGTTGTCGCCATTGCGCTGGCAACTCGCCCGGACTGTATTCATGATGAGCATTTATTGGTGCTGAGGCAAATAAAAGAGGAATATGGGGTTGATATTAGTATTGAGCTTGGTTTGCAGTCGGTAAATTATCATTCGTTAATTAAAATAAAGCGGGGGCATACCTTAGCTGAATTTATTGATGCCGTGCTTAGAATTAAAAGTTTTGACATGGAAGTATGCGCACACCTTATTCTTAACCTGCCTTGGGATGATATGGCGGATGTCATTGAGGATGCCAAGATTTTATCTGCATTAAATGTAGATCAGGTAAAATTGCACGCTTTATATATTGTAAAAGAAACGCTGATGGCCAAGTGGTATCAAGAAGGTTTAGTGCCCATGATTAGTATGGAGGAGTATGTGGAAAGAGTAGTTACTTTTCTTGAATATTTGCATCCTGATATTGTACTGCAGCGATTAATTGGCAGAGCTCCAGAGAAAAATACGCTGTTTACCAATTGGCAGACAGGCTGGTGGAAAATACGTGATGCCATCGATCAACGGCTGGAGGTGCAAAATACACACCAGGGACGCTGCTGTGATTATTTAAACGGCAAAGCTGTGCGGAAATATCTTTAAGAGAGAAAAACTAATTTTCTGTCATTTCATATAGCTATTTACAAAAAGCTGTATGGTTGGTATGATGATAATTGCAGTTTAAATTCATGGCATATTCATGGAATTAAGCTTATAAAAATAGCGTGAGGTGTAAGGAAAGTGGAAAAGTTAGAACTTCTTTCTCGTATTCGTAAACTGTCATCTTTAGTGCATAGTGAAGATTTAAAGCATTATAATCTTACTGAAGATAGCATTAAAGAGCTCTCTGGCACTCTTGATAAGCTTACTGAAGAATACATTGCCTGTTATTGTTAGACAGAAAAAATGATTTTGTATTGACAAATATCTAGTATACATGCTAGTATAAGTTAAGTTATTTAGCACAAACTCAACTTTTGGTTGATAGATGTAGTTTTAGTTATGATGATTCCTAAATTAAGATGCGGATTGTATTGACGCTCGAGGAAATTTAGAGCGTCTTTTATTTTACTAAAATAAGTTGACATAACTAATCCGTTGTGCTAATATGTAAAAGTCGCTGACAAACAGCGGCAAAACTTAACAAAATAAATATATTGACACAATGAAATGAACGTGTTAATATATACAAGCTGTCTGATGACAGTGAAATGTGTAACAAAGTGTTCTCTGAAAACTGAACAATGTAAGCAATGCATTAATAATGCAAGCCAGATGTGCGAGGAACATTTACTACTTCGGTAGTAACCAATTCCAAAACAAATGATTTAATTAATACAGAGCCTATCAAGGTTCTC
>JAJFUN010000182.1 GCA_021372375.1 Pelosinus sp.
GAAAAATGATGCAAACAGTAAAAGTTGGAAATGCTTTAATCGGCGGTAAAAATCCTCTGGCGCTTATTGCCGGTCCCTGCGTAATTGAGGATTTTGAACGTACGCTGTCGATTGGCCGTAGTATTAAAGCCATTGCCGATAAGCTTGGTGTGCCGTATATTTTTAAGGCATCTTATGATAAAGCCAATCGTTCTTCGTACAGTTCTTTTCGTGGGCCAGGCCTGGCCGAAGGACTTAAAATGCTCGCTAGAATTAAAGCAGAATTAGGGGTGCCGGTACTAAGTGATATTCATTGCAGTACCCAGGTTAAGCCTGCTTCAGAGGTACTGGATGTGCTGCAAATCCCCGCATTTTTGTGTCGACAGACTGATTTGGTCTATGAAGCGGCGGCCAGCGGTAAAGTGATTAACGTAAAAAAGGGCCAGTTTATGGCCCCTAATGATATGAAAAATGTCATCAATAAGGTGCTGGAAGCTGGAAATGACAATATTTTGCTAACTGAGCGCGGGGTTAGTTTTGGTTACAATAACTTGGTTGCGGATATGCGGTCGCTGCCTATGCTGCGAGCACTTGGCTATCCGGTGGTTTTTGATGGTACCCACAGTGTGCAGCTGCCCGGTGGCGCTGGTACAACGTCTAGTGGCCAGCGTGAATTTGTGCCTTATCTTACCAGATGTGCAGTGGCCGCCGGGGTGGATGCGCTGTTTTTGGAAGTGCATGATAATCCGGCAGAGGCCTTATCTGATGGACCCAATATGCTTTATTTGGATGACCTCGAGGCGCTGCTAACAGATATTTTAGCCATTGATGCAATTGTCAGGAAGCATAAATAGAAGATACGGGCAAGGGGATACAAGACGCGGGGACGGTTCTTCCGTCTCAGAAAGGCGTTGAGACAGAAAAAACGTCCCCGCGTCTTGCAAGGGTTAATAGGATTCAAAAGGTCCCCTCTAGAGAGGGGTGGCGCGTGAGCGACGGGGTGTGTTTGCTACTGACAAGGTCAAAAAAAAGACTTACGGCAAAGAAACCAACACACCCCGCCCTTTGGGTACCCCTCTCTAGAGGGGAACAAAGGCAAAATCTGGTCTTAAGGCTAAAAGACCGCGTTAACGGTTTTTTACGAAAGGATAGATTGTTATGATTATTGAACAAGCGCAGCAGGTTTTAAAAATAGAGGCCGAGGCTGTGGAGAATCTTATACCAAGGATTAATGGCCAGTTTACTGCGGCTGTTGAACTCGTATTAGCATGCAAAGGACGTGTGGTGGTTACTGGTATGGGGAAATCAGGGCATGTCGGGCGGAAGATTGCAGCTACTTTGGCGAGTACAGGCACTCCTTCGTTTTTTTTGCATCCGGCGGAAGGTGTGCATGGCGATTTAGGGATGGTTACTGCCGAGGATGTGGTAATCGCAATTTCAGGCAGCGGAGAAACAGCTGAGGTACTCCGAATATTGCCTATTGTTAAGCGGATTGGCGCAAGCGTTATTGCCTTATGCGGGCGGGAGATTTCTACGCTGGTTAAAAACAGTGATATTTTTCTTGATGTTGGTGTTGCGAAAGAGGCCTGTCCGCTTGGACTTGCCCCAACTGCCAGTACCACAGCTACACTTGCGATGGGTGATGCCCTAGCCGTAGCTTTGCTGTCAGCCAGAAAATTTACGCCGGAAGAGTTTGCGCTGTTTCATCCTGCTGGTGCATTAGGCCGCAAGCTGTTACTCAGGGTCGAAGATATCATGCACGCTGGCAGCGAAAATCCGGTAGTTGGTCCTGAAAAAACAGTGAAAGAGGTCTTGTTTGTTATTACAGATAAAGGGCTTGGGGCAGCGCTGGTTGTTGATAAAGCGCAGCAGCTTTTGGGAATTGTGACAGATGGTGATATTCGCCGCGGCCTTGAGAAAGGACATGAGTTTCTCGATAAGCCGGTAACTAAGCTCATGAGCAAGCAGCCGCATACTATTACCGCGGATAAATTGGCGGCAGAGGCTCTCCACGCCATGGAAAAGAACAGGCCACGGCCGATTACCATACTGCCGGTAGTGGATAGTGAGCGGCACGTTGTCGGGATTATTCATATTACTGATTTACTTAGGCATGGAGTGGTATAAATGGATATAGCGGAGCTAATCAAGCGCGCGCAGCACATCCAAATGATTGTTTTTGATGTCGACGGGGTTTTAACCGGCGGGCAAATCATTTTTGGACAGTCGGGTGAAGTAATGAAAGTCTTTCATGTACAAGATGGACTGGGAATATCTGCCGCCCATCGGGTTGGCCTTAAGACGGCAATTATTACCGGCAGGCAAAGCGATATTGTGCGTCTTAGGAGTGCAGAGCTTCAGGTTACGCATGTGTATCAAGGCGTGGCCAATAAGCTTGAGGGACTTCAGGATTTACTGACAAGATATCAGTTACGTGTCCACCAGGTTGCCTACGTCGGGGATGATCTCAATGATTTACCGATTATGAGCCAGGTTGGACTTTCTTGTGCTGTAGCCAATGCGGCAGCTGAGGTAAAAGAATGCGCACATTATGTGGCCCAAAAACAAGGTGGGCAAGGCGCAGTGCGGGAAATTATTGAAATGATTCTTAAGGCGCAAGGCAAATGGGAAGATATTGTGCAGCATTACAAAAATGCGCATTTGGCTAACATAACGCAGTAACAGGGGAGGGTCGATGAATGACAAACGAGTGGCAATATAATTTGCTGAAGGTAATTAGCAAGATTGTCAGCAAGCTGCCTTATAGGGTTATATTATCTTTAGGCAAAACGTTGGGCCGTTTATATTACTGCATTGCTGCACGCCAAAGACGTCGTGCCCTTTTGCAAATAGAGCAAGGCATGAATCTTTCAGCCGCTGCAGCTGAAGATATTATAAAGAAGTTATTTATGAATATCGGCCAGACTTTGCTGGAAGTGCTATATACACCAGCCATGATAGCAGGCAATTTTGAAAAGTATATTACCATTGAAAACAAGCATTTTCTGACAGAGGCTGTTGCTCAGAACCATGGCGTAGTAATATTAACCGGTCATATTGGCAACTGGGAGTGGCTGGGGGCGGCATTATCACTGGCTGGTTTTCCCATAACCACGGTAATTAAACGTCAGCCTAATGAGCAGTATACACGAATTTTGAATGAATATAGAGAATTAGCAGGTATTGAGATATTTGCCAGAGGTACTACTGAATTGGTTGGCGCCGCTAGAGCTTTAAAAAAGGGGAAGGCATTAGGCTTTTTAGCAGATCAAGATGGCGGTGAGCATGGTATTTGGGTGGATTTTTTTGGTAAAAAGGCATCTACACCGCAGGGACCGGCTGTTTTTGCCAGACGGTTTCATGCTCCGGTTATTCCGGCATTCATAGAACGATGTCCTCAAGGTGGGCATCGGCTTGTTTTGCATAGTCCGTTATATTATGAAGACACAGGAAATGAAGAACAGGATTTGCAGGCTTTAACGGTAAGAATGACAGAAATTACGGAGGCTGCTATTCGGCGGCATCCGGAGGAATGGCTGTGGTTTCAAAAACGCTGGAATACTGTTTTTCCCGGCAAGGCAATGCGAGGCAAAAAGGCATGCACAGTAACGAAAGCAGGTGAGTCTATTTGAGTAAGAAATCATATATGATTGTGGGGATAGTGCTTAGTCTGCTTGCAGGGATGATATACTATTTTATTAAGGATGAACCAATAATTCCTAAGCCGGATAAGCAGGAAGCGCCGAGTAGTTCGGCGAATACATTGTCATATGTCGGCAGTACTATTGTCGAAGAAAAAGACGGCAAACGCCTATGGGAACTGACCGCCGACAAAATTGAATTAGATCCTGATACCCAGAATGCCAGTCTGACAAACATTAAAGGCGTTTTCTATAAGGAGAATGGCCAAAAAATAGACTTGACGGCAATGCATGGGCTGGTGAATAATAAGACCCATGATATTGATTTGGATGGCGATGTAAAAGCAGTCTCCAGTGATGCCGCTTTTAGTGCGCAAAAAGCAAAATGGGTAAATGACCAGCAGCATATGTATGGTTCAGGCGGTATTGTAGTGACGCGTCAGGATACAGTAATTACCGGTGAAGCGTTAGAAAGTGATGCAAATTTTGAAAAAATTAAAGTAAGCGGTAACGCTCATATCAGCAAAGGAGGGGCCGGAAATTGAACAGAAAGTTTTGTCTAAGGCTAATGATAGCGGCTGCTTTTTTATGCAGCGGTTTTTCATATAATTATGCGGCAAGTGATAAGCCAATCGAAATGACCGCAGACACAATAGAGTATGATGCCAATACCGGATTAATGGTAGCAAAAGGCAGTGTTTGCATTGTTCAGGATAAGGCTATGCTTACAGGACCTATGGTGGAATATAACTCCAAAACCAAGGAAGCACATGTTACGGGTGGCGCCACGGCTAAGCAGGAAACAGCTACCCTTATCGCAGATGAAATTCGTTCCTATGATAATAACCATATTATTGCGCAGGGCGGTGCGGTTCTGACCAAGGATGATAAACGTCTGACAGGACCTGTAGTTGAGTATTTTAACGACAAACAATATGCTGTCGTGCCGAGTAATGCTCATCTGACCTCAATGGACAGTGATATAACGGCAAATCACCTCGAAGTCTTTTTGCAGGAAGATCGGATTATTGGTGATGGAGCCGTGCATATTGTTAGTGATAAGCAAAAGTTGGATGCTGTGTCAGATCATGCTGTTTATTATGGTGCCAAATCAGGCGTAGGGCAGAGCAAGGCTATACTGACCGGTAATGCTCGTGCCATCCAGGACGGTAATGTCCTCACCGGAAATGAACTGACGATTTATCCTGACGATAAAGGCATAACCGCACAAGGCAGAACCAAGCTTGTGATTATACCGAAGGATTAGCCATGCTGACGAACACACCCCGCCCTAATGGGTACCCCTCTCTAGAGGGGACCTGAACCCAAAGCTCCCCTCTAGAGAGGGGTGGCGCGTCAGCGACGGGGTGTGTTGGTTTGGCGTTCGTCTATGTTTATGATTTTAAACTTGATAGATGGAGAATGACATGTACATTGAAACAACTGACCTAATTAAAACCTATAAAGGCCGCAATGTGGTGGACGGGGTTAGTCTCAGGGTTGACCAGGGGAAGATTGTAGGCTTGCTGGGCCCGAATGGCGCCGGTAAAACCACTACTTTTTATATGATTGTTGGCCTAGAGCGACCTAATAGTGGTAAAATTGTTATTGATGGTGAAGAAATTACCAAGATGCCAATGTATAAACGTTCCCGGTTTGGGATTGGGTATTTACCGCAGGAGGCATCAATCTTTCGTAAGCTATCGGTAGAAGATAATCTGCTGGCAATCCTCGAGACTACAAAGCGGACTCAAGCGGAATGTAAAGACAAGATGGAAAGCTTGCTGGAAGAATTTCATGTCACGCATGTACGCAAACGCAAGGGCTCTGAATTATCAGGCGGGGAGCGGCGGCGAGTGGAAATTGCGCGCTCGCTTGCGACCGATCCTTATTTTATTTTGCTTGATGAGCCGTTTGCCGGAGTCGATCCGATTGCGGTGGCTGATATCCAGGGAATTATCGGTTATTTACGTGAGCGAGGTATTGGGGTGCTCATAACTGACCATAATGTACGGGAAACGCTGAGTATTGTTGATAAGGCTTATATTCTAAATGAGGGCCATATTCTTTTGTCGGGTGACAGTGAGACCATTGCCAACAGTGAAATAGCTAGAAAGTTTTATCTGGGTGAGAACTTCAACCTATAATACTATCTTGTTTTATTTATATGTAAGGAGAACTCCATGCGAATATTGGATCGTTATATTATAAAAGAATTATTAGGACCTTTTATATTTGGTATTGCGGCATTTTCAAGCGTATTTATCGGTACCAGCACCTTATTTCGTATTGCACAGTATGTTACGAAATATGGGGCATCGCTTGGCTCTGTAATCAAAATTTTTATTTATAGTTTACCGAGTATTATTGTATTGACATTTCCGATGGCCATGCTGCTGGCTGCCTTACTATCTTTTGGCCGTCTATCCGGTTCAAGCGAGCTTACCGCCATGCGTTCAGGCGGACTTAGCTTTTACCGCTTGTCAGCGCCGGTATTTATGATTGCCTTTTTTGTCAGTGTTTTTTCGGCTGGTTTTCAGGAATTGGTGGTACCAGCTTCCAATGCGGCCTATAACAATGTTTTGCGCTATGAAATAGAGAAAAATACGGCGCCGCGTACGCAAGAGCATATTGTCATTCCGGACATTAAGAATAACAATATTGAGCGACTGACCTATGCGCGTAAATATGATGAAGGCACAAAAAGCATGACAGGGCTTACGCTAGAGGAGTTTACCGATGGAAAATTGACGCGGGTTGAAAATGCCGAAAAGGCAATGTGGCTGGATGACCGCTGGGTAATGTATAATGGTGTTATCCATGATTTAAGCGGTGATGGGAATGTCGAACGCAGTCTGCGTTTTACCGAACAGAATATGCCGATGGATAAGAAGCCTCTTGATATATCCCGCGCACAAAAGTCTCAGGAAGAAATGACTATTCGCGAGTTAAAACAGCATATTCGGATGCTAAAGCAGGAAAACGTCAAAACCAGCGTATATGAGGTAGAACTCCATCAGCGTTTGGCTATACCGATGGCTAGTTTTATCTTTGCCTTGATTGGTACACCGCTTGGCTTGCAGCCACATCGCTCCAGTTCTTCTATTGGGCTTGGTATTAGTATTATTATTATTTTTATATATTATACAATTATGACAGTAGCTACAGCCCTTGGACAAGGCGGCGCCATTTTGCCGTTTTTGGCGGCATGGATGCCCAATATTATCGGACTTATTGCTGGCGTTATATTAGTTTACCGAGCGTCAAGGTAAGAAAAACGGCACCTGGCGCGGGGCTACCTAGCTCCTGGCTCAGGGTGTAGGGTTCCAATGTCAAATACCTATGCTTCAAAATAACACCAATTGTTAGTATAGTATTTAAGTGTATTTAAATCGTAGGGGCAATTCACGAATTGCCATTGCCAGCTGGAGACAATCTCTATTAGTACGTCTCTGCTAATAGGGGTAATTCGTGAATTACCCCTACACATAAACAACTATTTATAAACATCAGAAATATTACATTAATTACCACCATAGATATTTGACATTGCCTCTTTGAGGGAGGTGGTGCGAAGCACCGGAGGGAGTATTGTATCCAAATCTTTTGAAGGGAGGAACAACATGTACGGTTTTGTATTGATTGCTGTGCTGGCAATAACCGGCGGTGCTATTGCCTATATTGGTGACAGATTGGGAACGAAAGTAGGAAAACGTAAGCTTACTATTTTTGGTCTTCGCCCCAAGCATACTTCTATTCTTGTGACAATTGTTACAGGCATCCTGATTGCTGCCTCTACCCTAGGGGTTATGGCACTTGTTTCCCGAGATGTGCAGACAGCTTTATTTGGTATGGATGCGCTCAAAGCCGAACTGTCCTCCCTTTCACAAAGTGTAGCGGATAAGAATACAGAACTGGCTGCTGCTAGGACAGAACTTGAAAATAAGAATAAAGAATATACTGCTTTAAGCGCTAAAATTAAAGAAACGTCCGATAAGCTGGCTAGTATCAGCACTGAATTAGCATCAGTAATGGGGGAACGGGATCGTATACAGCTGGAGCTTATGCGGGTGCAGTCTGCATATGATTTGACGCGTGCAGAAAAGGAAAAGGAAATTGCCGCGCTGCAGGCAATTAAGGCCGAACTTGATGATAAAGTAATTGCCTTAAATCAGGATAAAACCAGTTTGGAACAGGATAAAGCCGGACTAGAGAGTGATGTTGACAAGCTAAATGAGCTTACCAACAATTTGAAACATGTTTTTAATAATGTCAAATCTGGTTATATTATTTATCGTGCTGGCGAAATTATTACCATGGAAGTGGTGCCAGGTGGGGAAAAACGAGCAGATACAGAATATGCCTTGGGACAGTTATTAAATTCACTCAATCTGAGCCTTACAGAAAAGCTGGGCATTGATAAAAATGCGCAGGTGCTCTTTATCAGTAAGAATGAAGTTGATGATGCAGTAGACAAAATCTCAAATGCGTCAACAGATATGATTGTAGAGGTTATTTCAAGCGGCAATACAGTTGCCGGTGAACCGGTAATTGTCGATCTCGAAGTAATTCCCAAACGTATGGTGTATGCTGCAGGGACAATGGTTTATTCGCAAATCTTTACAGCACCTGAAAACACGCAGCAAGCGGAAGACATTTTACTTGCTTTTATGCAGAATGTAAAAAAATTGGCCATCAAAGAAGGGATAATGCCTGATCCAATTGAAGGAAAGGTAATTTCGATTGAGGGCGCCAAGTATTTTGAGACGGTCAAAAAAGTCGGTCAATATCAAATGAGCGGCAAAGTACAGCTTACGGCTGTTGCTAGCAATGATATTTATACAGTAGGCCCGCTCAGAATTGATATTAAGGTACAAGGGGCACCGTAAGGTGTGGCGGCGCGGGGTACGTTCGGGGTACGAACACACACAACGGAGCACGAACACACCCCGCCCTAACGGGCACCC
>JAJFUN010000190.1 GCA_021372375.1 Pelosinus sp.
TTTCAGCAGGGGTTGACATGGCCCTATATGTAGTCGGTAGAATAGCGGGAAATGGACAGGCTATGAAAACCGCAAGTACTATGGAATATGACTGGAAATACCATTACTAATTTTATACTAAGTAAAGCCATGGCCGCGCCATGGCTTTATTTAGTATAAAATAATAAAAAATATTGTCAAATTTTTAATGAATCAGTAGAAGTTTACGATGATATAATTAGTAAACCAAATAGCAGTGAGATTATTTAGAAGGGGGGGGTTTTATGATTAGAAAAAACCTTCTCGAAAGACCGTATAGTGACCGGCGTTTAATTATGTTTGTCGATGATGAAGTCATTGAAGCCCATGAAAAGGCTGAGGCTGCTGCGATTGAAAGCAGAAAAATTACCATTACGACAGAAGAGTACCTGGAATATTTCAAATCGCAGTTTAACCGTATTTACATAGATGATCTAGTGCGGATGCTGCAGCAGGCCAGGGTTTATTTTGCTGCTAAACGGGACGGCGTGCTAATTCGTTTGGTGGAAAAAAGCTTGATTGGACAATTTCAACTGCTGCCGGGGCATCCGCGTGATAATGTGCTATATGTAGGGCATCCTGCCATTCCTAAATACTATATTCCGCTTGCTGAGTTTCATCAGGTAATTTTTCAGCATAAATTTTCAGAAGCGCTTTCCATGCTGATGAACTTAGGGGCGAAAAATATTCATGTTCGTTATGTAAAGGGGTTAGGGCTTGAGCATTTATTAAATCAAGGTGTGGTTTCGGCAGTGCCAATCAAGACGGAGGCAGCGGAAAATCGCGGCAGAGCTATCATGGAAGCTTATAAAAATATGTTAAAATCATCACCTATCGGGTCTGCCGGTTTTGATGATGTTAAGGTCAGCATTGAACAGGTGGTTTTGCTGAGGACAGCACCGCGTATGGTTCAGCCGCCAAGGCTTCCTTTTAATATGTCTTGGTATATGTTTGAGCCTACCTGGCAATGGGTAGGGGAAGGACGTATGAAGTTTGGTCTCAAAGAATTTATTGTTGATCTTAATTCGCCTGAAGATTATGATATAAATCTGGCTTTACGGACGAAACTAGAAAAAGCAGGGTTTAATGTCGGCACTGAGTTTGCCCGCCATGTGCCTACGTTATGGCGGATATTTGGTGAATTTTGGGAATAAGAGTATTGCTAATTCGAGGAGCCGGATATGCAGAAAAGAAGTAGTGCTAATAGCAGAATGAAATTTGTAGGTGTAGTACTGGTTTTAGGCATACTACTCGCGGTGGCTTGGTATATGCAGCGCCAGGATGACAAGCCGCACTATACTGTGGAAAAGTCCGGGGCTAGTACCACGATAGATTTTACTGCGCAGGCATATAAATTGCATACAGCGGTTGATGCTGTACTTAGTAAGGCTGGCGTGCAGATAAAAAGTAAAACGGAAAGTAAAAAAGAAATACCGCGGCAAAATGTAGAAGGCTATTTTCGCTGGCATGCCAGGCAAATTTTTGTAAATAGTACGCCTGACGTAACAGCGCAAAAGCTGCAGGAGCTCTTAGCTGCGGGGATAAAGGAAGCGCGAGGCGAAGTTTTAGCGGTTCAGCTCGATAAGCAGCAGGGAGTAATAGTCGAAATTGGTGTGCGCGAAACCATTGACGGTGATGCTGTGACAGTTATTACCGATCGTGTGTATATTTCGGGGAGTGCGGGCAGTCAGGATGCAGCAAATACAGCTTCTAAACAAGGCCTCACTGGCGGCAAAGCTAAAATGGCCATTGTCGTAGACGATTTTGGGTATAGTCAGGAACCCATTGCCTTGTATACGGCGATTGATCGGCCGTTAACTTTTGCCGTGCTGCCGTTTCGACCCTTTAGTAATGAGGCGGCAGCACGAGGCTTGGCCTCTGGACATCAAATAATACTTCATTTACCGCTTGAACCCATATCTCAGAAAGAACAATCAGAAGAAAATACCATTACAGGCAGTATGAGTGATGCCGAGATCCAAAATACTGTGCTACGGGCTATTAAGGCTGTACCAGGCATTATTGGCGTGAATAATCATCAAGGTTCAAGAGCCACCTCTGACCGGAGGGTAATGAAGCAGGTACTATTGGCGCTTAAAAATAATGATTTGTTTTTTGTTGACAGCCGTACCAGCAGTAAATCAGTCGCCTTTGATTCAGCCCGCCAAATGGGTGTGCTTACAACAGAAAACCATCTGTTTCTTGATAACAGCAGTGACGTAGGGGCTATAAAGAATGAGCTCAGGCGGGCCGCAGAAATTGCCCTGAAAGAGGGCAGTGCCACGTTTATTTGTCATGCCAGACCGCACTCGGCGCAGGCACTCAAAGAAATGATTCCCGAAATTGAGGATAAAGGGATACGTTTGGTTTTTGTGTCCCAGTTACTCAGATAACCAAAAGTTTAGAAAAAAGTGTTTAAAATGCACCCAATAAATGTTAAGATATACTAGTAATATAAAAGAAGGAGGTAGCGCTCATGAAAATCAAGAATATTACAGACATTAACCGTTTTTTTCAAGTACTAGATAGGTGTAAAGGCAAAGTCGAACTGGTTACTAGTGAAGGTGACCGCTTAAATATGCGTTCCAAGCTCTGTCAGTATGTGGCACTAAGTAAAATATTTTCCGAGGCTAAAATTGATGAAATAGAATTATTTGTTTCAGAACCTGAGGATGCCACGCTATTAATGGATTACCTAATTCGCGGATAAATAAAAAGGAGCCAAGCGGCTCTTTTTTTAATATAATAGAAAGTATAAAATTTGTGGGCTTACGAAGATAGGTGTATCAAGGTTTAGCAGGCTTTGAACAGCTGTGATTTAAAAGGTCCCCTCTCTAGCCAATGTCAAATATCTATGGTGGTAAAATACTGGTTTTTTTAGTATCAAAGCTGAAAGACCCCGTCAGCGGTTTTTCTTGTTGTTTTAAAAACGCATAGCGTTTTATTTATGCCAAAAATTGAAATGTTTAACCTTTAAATCATCACGATGCATTTCTGGCGGCCACAGTTCAATTTCTGCATGGCTGCAGCGCATGGCAGCTGTCAGGTGACTATACACGGCAGAATTGTTCTGCTGTAAATCACGGATGGTTTCCTTGACTTCCTGTCGTTTGGTTTTGCCATTATAGGGGCAAGGGCTGGGAATGGGCTTTTGACCGGTGATCTTGTAGCTATCGATTAGTTCATATTCGCGGAAATAGATGAGCGGCCGGATTACCGTGATGCCTGTACGGTCAAGATAGGTTTTGGGTGAAAAGGTTTTGAGTTGACCGGCATAGAGTAAGCCCATAAAAAAGGTTTCTACGGCGTCATCATGGTGATGGGCGTACGCAACTTTATTGTAGCCGTTTTTTACCGCAAATTGATTCAGGGCGCCGCGCCGAAAAAACGCGCAGGAAAAGCAGGGATCTTTACCGTTATTCTGCGCAATAATACCTGCAATATCTACCTTGTCGGTATAAAAGGGAATGCCCAGATTGTTGCAATACTCTTTTAAAACAGTGGTATCAAAATTATCACTAAACAGCGGGTCAAGGGTAAAAGCCGCCAAATTAAAGGAAAAGGCGGCATGATCTCGTAAGAAAGCCAGGGCATAGGTGAGAAACAAACTGTCTTTACCGCCTGACAAGCCGATCAGAATGTTGTCGTTTTCCTCGATGAGATCAAATTCTATGCAGGCTCGGCAAAGTCTGCCAAAGAAGTTTTGTGGTATTGTTATTGCTTTTTTTTCCAAGGTGCACCTCATATAGATAGTTTTCTCACCTATTATAACGCTAGGCTTACTCGGTAACAATATAAAAATTTTTAATAAAATATAAATAGTATATAGGATTTTTGCAAAAAATGTTTAAATTAATAAGTGGAAGAAAATCATGTTAGGTGGTGTTTTATGTCAAAACCTATTTACATTATTGGTCATCGCAATCCAGATTCGGATTCGATATGTTCGGCGATTGGTTATGCACATTTAAAGCAGGCAATGGGCGATGAGGTAATTCCGGCTAGAGCGGGAAAATTGAATGCTGAGACAAAATTTCTGCTGAAAAAATTTGGCGTGGAAGCGCCAAAATTGATTATGGATTTTTATCCTCGCGTAAAAGATGTAATGACATATAGTACAGTTGCGGTCCAGCCTACCGATACATTACGGGAACTTGGAAAGATCATGCAAAAATACAAATTAAAGTCAATTCCGGTAATTGATGAACAGCAGGGACTTGTCGGTATTGTCTCAGTTGGTGACTTGGCCAGACGGTATTTTGACGAAATTGAATTGCAGAATTTATCACAGGCAGGTGTTGATTTTTTAGGTGTTTTAAAAGTGCTTGATGCCAAACTTGTCACAGGTGAAGATTTGACACGCAAGGTCGAAGGAAAAGTTGGTATTGCAGCTTCGCGTATTTTTACCATACTCAAAATTGCTGAGCCTGGCGATATTATGCTAGCTTCGGATAATATTGATGCACAAATGGCCTGTATTGAAAAAGGGGTTGCCTGCCTGGTTATTACAAGTGATCGTAAGGTAGAAAATGAAGTAATGGAAGCTGCAGCTAAGCGTGGTGTTATTATTATGCAGGCTCCTTATGATACCTATACTTGTGCGCGGTTAATCAACCAAAGCATTCCGATTAGCATGATTATGCAAACAAAAATTATTACCTTTAAACCATCTGATTTGATGAGTGATATTCGGAAAATAATTACTGGAAATAATTATCGCAGCTTCCCAGTTGTAGAAAATAACAAGTTACTCGGTTTTGTCAACAGGGATCATCTCATTATGCAGCAGCGGGAAAAGGTAATCCTGGTGGATCATAACGAACGAAGTCAGGCGGTTGAAGGCATTGAAGATGTCAAGATTATTGAAATAATAGATCATCATCGTCTTGGCGGTCTCCAGACAGGTGAACCGATTTTTATCCGTCATGATCCGGTAGGTTCGACTGCGACGATTGTAGCTAATTTGCACTGGCATCGTATGATTGAGATACCGCCGCAAATTGCCGGACTGCTCTTGGGGGCTATTATTTCAGACACCGTGCTCTTTAAATCACCGACTGCAACGGAAAATGACCGGGAGGTAGCTGAAAAACTGGCTAAAATCGCGGGACTTGATGTGCAGGAATTTGGTTTAGCGGTACTTCATGCTGGCTCAGGGCTGGGTGAGATGACAACCGCCGAAATGTTAGCACATGATATGAAGGAATTCCAGATTGGTGAATATCGGGTATCTGTCAGCCAGATGTCGGTAATGGATCCGACTAAATTATTGTCATTCAAGGATCAAGTGCTGCAGGATATGGAAGACTTACGAGAGAAAAATAATTATGATATGGCATTATTTATGATTACCGATATTATTAATGAATGCACCCATCTTGTGTATTCAGGCGGCCCAAGTGTTTTACTTGGTGAAGCCTTTGGCAATACGGGGGAAGACGGGGTAATATTTTTACCAGGGGTTATGTCTCGCAAAAAGCAGGTTATTCCGCCTATGGTGGAAGCCGCAACCCGGAAAATGTTATAAGCAATCTTCGCTGCATTTATCCGGCAGACAGGTAGGTCTGCAGCAACAAACCGGTGGACAGTCTGCTGCAAAAAACAAAAACCAGATAAGCAGTAAAAAACAAGCACTGGTGCTGCCTGTCAGGATATTTGAAAACTCGGGAAATAAAGTATGGCAATCTGTAAAATTTTTCGGCATAGATACTCCTCCTAGTCAATAAGCTTGCTGGTAGTATATGAGTATCTCTTTGTGAGTGTTAACATCCATAAAAATACCACAGCAATTACCTTATGATGAATGAGCTAAAACGCCAGGTAAATAAGCGCTAAGTATCAAAAACGGGATATAGCAATAAAAGGCTAGGAGAGCGCGACTCTCCTAGCCTTTTATATAGAAAATTACGCGGATATCGGTGGAAATCCAGTGCTTTATCTACGTCGCTTATGGTCATTAAAATCAAAAACATTATCAGGAATTTCACATTCACAGGAATCTGCATGCGTGTGCCCGCAATGACACTGGCTTGTTTCTTGCATAAACGCGCTTTGCATGGATAATCCACTAAATGTATCAAAATACATAAAGTCAGCATCCTGTTTGAAGCCTAAACGATGCCAAAAGGCCAGGCCTTTTGCGGTATCCTGCGCCATTGTATCTTGACCTAGTTCGAATTCATTATAGTCATAAAACTCTTCATTAGTTGCTAAAGAAACATCTGGTGTAACTACGAATACACTTACTTCACGATTTAGTTGAGTGCTGATTGCTTCTGGCAAAAGAATTATCCCGGCCGCAGCTAATTTATGATGTCGATATTTTTCTTTAATATAGATGTAATCAATCGAGAAATAGTTGGTGTTTCGAGTATTATCATTTTCGTAGATAAATTCATACATATTTGCACTGCGGTCATCTATTTGCTCACATAGGTCAAACAAAGACTCTAGGCCATCTTCTTGCGCTGTTTTTTCATCGCACAATTTTCCTTTAATATAACCTATTTTACAGCATTCAAAATCATCATCTTCGGCGATAATATCAAAATGAAATCCGGGCAAATAGGATTCAAACAAGTTACTTTTTATTGCCCGTGTGCTAAAAATATCTTCAATATACTTGGCTTCACTCATTCCGTATCGCCAAAACTGCGCCTGGAGGCGTAACCCGACTATTTTATTAGGATCAAGTTCATAATCTATACTTTCCAAATTTATTAACTCCTTTACATAAAATACCTAAATATTATTCTACGTTAAGGAAGGAAATTTTACAACCTGTAAACCAAGAAAATACAGGAATTGTGCTGATGAGGCTGTCGCAAAGCGCCGGAGGGAGTTGCTTAATTTGGTTTACAGTTAAAAGGAGCTGTCGCATTAGTGATAATATTACTAATGCGACAGCTCCAAATACTGGTAAGGCTTTAACGAGGCGGTTAAAATCCTACCGTTTTTCTATATTTCATTTCTGAATCAGAATCAACTTTAGCCGAGGTACGAGGCGTATTTTGGGCTTTGCCCTTTGGCGGGGTGTTAAAGAGAACGGTTACTGCAAACATAAGGGCTATCGATGCTGCGAATAAAAGTAATAATAATGGCAAATTTATCGCCTCCTTACTATCAAAATATCATGCGAGGATAGGTAAAGTCAATTAAATACGCTAAAGTTAGGACTAATTATCTATGCTAATAGGGTCTAGTCATTCATTTAGGGATAATAATCTTTTGACAAGAAAAGACCCGAGAAAACAAAAATATACTGCTCGAAGAGGCCTAGGCATCAGAAGTTCCATTTGGCGCCGATGTTGACAAGCCAAGGCGTTGAGGTCACCTTTCCGGTTGTCCGGGTAAACTCCAGATAGCCGTTAACCTGTTTATTCAGTTTGGTTGTCAGACCCAGGGAAAATTCCAGCCAATTATCTTTTAAATCCTGCTGATAATTGATTGGCAAACCTATGTCGCTGCAAGCTGTTGTCAGGCTTTTGGCGGCAAACTCTCGTAGCAGGGAGACCTTGCCATAATAATGGGTGACTCCGTTATTGCGGCCGGCCATCAGACCAAGCCGGCCGACCAGTGAGCTTATGGCATCATTTTTTATGTTGGTTTGATCACTGGCGGTAAAGTTTGCGGCATTTACATGGCTGAAAGTAAGTTCAGCCTCCGGCTCTATATACCAGCTGTTTTGCAGCTGCTTGCGCAGGCCATATTCTGCAGAAATGCTTGTACCCCAATTGGCAAAACTACCGGTGATTTTATTATTGCTATTATCGTTGAGATAGTTTGCATAGCTGCTTCGTAGTTTTCCTGCTTTGGCAATCAAGTCAACAAAATGACCGTTCTTGCCTATCCAGCTGCTATAGACGCCCAGCGAGACGCTGCTCGAGTCGCCATCGCCGCGGTTGTATGTTTGACTGCCGGAATTGTAGCCGATAGTATATCCTGTAAACAAGTCGCCGTCACTATGGCTATGCTTATGATCATAGCCTCCCTGCAGGGCGGTGTACTGTTGATTGGTAGTGCGGCCCTCGCTTCCGGAAATATCTTGTGAGCCGCGGAAAGTTCTAAGCCATGTGCCGGTTTCTCCGGAGGCATCGCGAAGTTCGTCCATATGGCTAAGCAGATGATTGTTCTCCGCCCGCCAGGACGAAAATTGGGCAGCGGATGAGTCAGCTGCTGTGCGAACTGTTTCACTCGCGCTGACATCCAGCTTGGTAATTGTCCAGGTAGTAATACCGGCGTTGGTTGTTGAAGCTAACGTCGGTGTATAGCGATAGGCGCCAAATTCATTCTTGGCGGCTGAAAACGTGGCATTTCCGCCTGATACGGTAGCAAAAACAGCACTGCCGGCCGCACTGAGGCCTGTGTAATATATAGGATCAAAGGCTATCTGTACGGTATTTGATGATGTTCCTGAAGTAATAGAAAGGGTATCGGCCTGGTTAGTCCTAAGAAACGTATTGATTATAAAGCGCGCCGAGCCAGTAAGGCTGCTGATGCTAAGATGACGCCCGACCCCCATTTCAAAAGCGTTATCAAGCATTACAGTAGCGTTATTTGCAGTAAGACTGTTCATTGTGTAATCACCGTTATTCATGATAACGGCATCGCCAGTTAGGGTAGTAGTGCCGCCAAGCAGCGAGCCTGCTTCAAGCATAAGGAGGCCACCGGAATTGACCGTGCTGTCAGTGGCAGTGCCGCCGCTTAAGACCTTCTGGAGGCCGCCGCTATTGACTGTTGCTTGGATAGCTGTGCCGCCGCTGTATACCGTTTGGGTGCCGCCGCTGTGTATTGTCGTAAAGTTGGCGGTGCCGTATACGTTTTCATCGCAGGCGCCAATATAAGTAAGAAATGACCGGCCGCCTGGGGCAACAGTTAAATTGCCGTTATTAGAAATGCGTGTAGAGTATGCTATACCGCCCTCTTGTATGTTCATGGTACCACCGGCAAGATTTGTATCTCGGGCAGTACCACCGTTTTCGACATCTATGCTGGCGCCACGTTGTACAGTAGTATCAACCGCACTATTGCCACTTGAAATTGTAAGTGATGTGCTATTAGTCAGTGTGCCGCCTGCGCTACCGCCACTTATATGCAGGGGATTGCCTAACTCATCAACGGCATCAAAATTGACGGTACTGTCAATTTTGATACAATAGCCGGCTTTTAGCGTATTATTTGTAGCCGTACCACCTGATAAAACACTGAAAGTGCCGCCTGAATTAACAATCGTATGGCTGGCCGTGCCGCCTGACAGCACTTGCAAATTCCCGGCGTTATTGACCGTGGTAGAATCCGCTGTGTTGTTGGCCAGTACGGTAAGCTGGCCGCCGCTATTTAAGGTAATGTTGCTGGCCGTCCCGCCGGATATTTTCACATTAGCATCAGCTGTGGCCAAATTAGCGCCGGTATCAGTCTGTAGAACATAGCCTGCCTTCAGGGTAGTATTCGTTGCTGTACCGCCCGAAGAAATCGCGAGGATACCGCCGCTATTTACCAGCGTGTTTTGCGCACGGTTATTAGTCAGTACAGTTAGTTTTCCGCCGTTATTTAAGGTCACTCCGGAAGCTATAGCACTGGTTATAAACACGTCATAATTAACTGTCAAATTAGCTGAGGTATCGGCCTCTAGAACATAGCCGTCATTTAAGGTCACGTCGCTGGCGCTTGCCTGGCTTTTTAGGGTCAAAGTACCGCCTGATTGAATGGTAGAGACTTCATCCCGGCCGCCTGCTGAGACTATTAATCTGCCGCCGTTGTTCACGTGAGTATTATGGGAAGTACCGCCCGCCAGCACAGTGAGCTGACCGCCGCTGTTTAAGGTAAGGTTACATGCGATATGGTCGTCAATTTTTATATCAGGATCGGAGGTAAGTAAAGTAGCTCCGGTATCGGCCTGAAGGACATAGCCGTCCTTCAGCGTTGTGTACATGGCTGTGCCGCCGCTTGAAATTGCCAGCGTACCGCCGCTGTTTACTGTGTTGGGGCCATATGCTGTAGCGCCGCCCGGTACAATCAGTTTGTCGCCTTTTGCGAGATTAACAGGGCCCTCTCCTCCCTCCCCGACGGGAGCAGTTGTGGTGGTGCCGGTATGACCCGTTCCAGCAGGGTCAATATACGTAACATTTCCGGAATCATCGGCCGTGACAGGTATTGCGGTAATTGGCGCAGAAGAAGTGCTTGCATTTGCATCATCCATAAATTGGTTAAGAGCCAAAGTACCCCTAGGAGTAATTGCTGAGTCCAGTGCTTGCTGCATAACTGCAGCATAATCTACATAGACTTTTCTTACATCATCATAAAACGCCTTAACAGTATCTTTATTCTGAAGAAAATGTCGATAAAGCGCAGCTCCTGGATCGTCGTTTCCTCCTATTGCAGCCGCTTGAGCTGATGCTTTAAGAGCCTCAAGGTTGTAATCATAATATATATTCTTTTCGCTGCCGATCTTTTTTGTATCTATCGTAGCAGCTTTAGCTTCGGCGGTTGTAAAAAATAAATAATCAAGGATTTGCCCGCCGCGGTTGAGACTATTTTCTAGTAGGCTTTCTGCAGCACTATCCTGTGCGGGCAGGGCCGCTAGCGGCAATGCGATTGGCGCGGTACTGCTCAGCCCGTTGAGGGCTGCCAGCGCTATCGACAGTGTTTTTTTCTTAGCAAGGTTTTTCTTTATTTTTTTCAAAGTACTTCCTCCTTATGCAGCGGATTTACGCAGTAATCCGTCATTAGTTTATCAATTGTTTTTTGCACATGGCCGGCCGTGATAAAACGTGTACATTCAAACTGACGGTCGGTGCCTTGATGCCTCGGGCACCAGACAAAGTTCCAGTTGTTAAACTCAAGGCTTGTGTCGGTAAAGCAGCCATTGCAGACATGATAGTTGATTACTCGGTAAGGCGTATAAAATTCGGTAACAGGCAGACTAAAACCGCTAATAAGCACAACTGGTTTTCCTGCTGCCCAGGCCAGCCAGGCAAGGCCGCTCGAGAGGCCGATAAAAAAGTCGGCATGAAATAACAAATCAATCCTGTCCTGCAGCGGCAGCGGCCCGGTAAAGTCTTCGGCCCCGAAGGGAATGGTATTCCAATTATTGCCGCTGCCGTGGCAGCGATCTTTATCCATGCATAATACCCGATAGCCTTTATTCTTTAGATACTCGATGGTTTCCAGCCAGCCCAGGGGATTATTCCAGTATTTAGCCTGACTGGTGGCCTGAGCGGCAATACAGACATAGGGCTCTTTAATTGTCCGCGTTAGGTTAGAGGGCGCAACATTGGCGCGGACCGCTTCTGGTTTTAGTCCGAGTATAAACGCAATGGTTTTTTGTAGACCGGTAATCCGCCAGTCTACCGGATGATAAATCCGTTCGCTGCAGGGGAAGAAAAAGCCGATATAATAGGTGGCGTAGATATCGGGCGGACGCTCATCAGGCGTAATAAAGTGAATTTCGGGGTAAGTTGCCTTACATATCGCCGCAAGTTCCGGATGAACGGTCAAATATACTTCACAGTCATGTCTGTATTTAAAAACCTGTGCATACGGCATGCTGGCAATGGTATCACCCAAAATGCTTCGACAGGGATACTGAAGCAGGATTTTCTTATGCCTTGGCGTAAAATCATGCGTTAGTATCAGCTCATTATCCCGGTAGATTTCCAAACGGAAATTGATGTAATATTTTTTGCTGCTGACAACTACGGCGTTTGATGTGCTGGCATCATATAGGGTTAAACAGCTGTCTTGGTCAATGATTTTTACCCGCCAGTTTCCTTCCGGTACTTTGATTCTTGCTCCATGGTTAAAATCAAATTCCAGGCCCTTGATATCGGTTTTGCAGGTCAAAGGGCCGTCGTAAAACAGCATATATGGCGTCTGGGGTGAATCCGTCTGCTGTTCATCACTAGGCAAAAGCCTCAGCTCCTTTTAATTTTTTATGCTTAGGGTCAAAGCCGCAGTCTGTTATGAGCTGATCGATCACCTTTTTTACATGATTGGCAGTAATAAAGCGCGAACATTCAAACTGCTGATCGGTATCCTTATGGCGCGGGCACCAGGCAAAATCGCCGTGCTCAAATTCAACACTGCTGTCAGTAAAACAGCCGTTGCAGACATGATAATTAATAACCCGGTACGGTGTATAAAATTCGCAAAGCGGCAAGGTAAAACCGCTGATTAAGACAACCGGTTTTCCTACCGCCCAGGCCAGCCAGGATAAGCCGCTGGAAAGACCAATAAAAAAATCGGCATGGTACAAAAGGGCTGCCCGCTTGGCAAGCGGTTGGTCACCGGTAAAATCTTCAGCACCGTAAGGAATCGTGTTCCAGCGGCTGCCTGCGCCATGACAAATTTTTTGATCAATGCATAGCACGCGATAGCCTTGCGCTTTTAAATATTTGATGACATCCAGCCAGCCTGTTGGATTATTCCAGTACTTGGCCTGCGCGGTTGACTGGGTGGCAATACAGACATAGGGCTCTTCGATAATACGCTCCTTTTCGGCGGGAACAATGGAGGGGCGCAGTTCTTTAGGCGGCAGATTTAAAAGATAGGCAATGGTTTTTTGCAGGCCGACAATGCGAAAATCGACCGGCTGGTGATTGCGGTCATCGCACGGGAAAAAAATTCCCATATAATAGGAAGCGTAACAGTCAGCCGGATGTATCTCCGGGCTGATAAAGTTTATCTCGGGATAGCCTGACTTGAACAAAGCGGCTATCTCCGGGGCCATGGAGCAGTAAACCTCGCAATGATGCCGTTCTTTAAACTCTTTAGCATACGGAAACCAGGCAATAATGTCGCCTAGTGTGCCGACCGGAAACTTGATTAGAACTTTTTTCCCGGACAGATTGAAGTCATGGCTAAAAACCAGCTTTTCCTCCAGGTAAGCTTCCAGCCGGAAGTTGATAAAGTACTTTTTGCTGCTGCTTACAATGGCATTTGATACATGGGCGTCATATAGTGTGATGTCTTGATCGCGGTCAATGATTTTTACTCGCCAGCTGCCAGCTGGTACTTTAATGCGCGCCCCATAATTAAAATCAAAGGCAAGTCCCGCAATTGGTGTTTTTAAAGTAAGCGGGCCGGGGTCAAATACCGCATATTGTTTTTCCGTGGGATTAGATGTATTTTGTATGTCATGCATGCCGATAGTCCTTTTCGTGTATTTTTAAACTATAAATATTCTCTACTTACTTGGTATAATCCTTCCAATTAATCTATTAATTACCGGCATAATAATTGGAGAAGTGTCAAGGTCTGGTTTATTCCGCTTTACTAAGCAAAGATCAAAGTAATAAATATTGTAAAAAAATACAATAGACATTGTTGGTTTAGCAGGACTTTTTGAGTTTATGCGGAATGTTCAAAGGGACAATTATCAGCAGCGAGTTAACTAGCTGCAAAGGAGCAGATTATGAGCAGATTAATGAGGGCGTTCAGGATACTTTTATTGGTGTGTATATTAAGTATAGTCGGTGGTACAGCAAGCGCTGAGTATGGTATCTATCAGTATTCCAATGACTTTTTGAGTGCGGTAAAAGACAATCCCCTTGATCGTGATTATCAAATGGAATGTACAGCTGCCCAAACTACTATTAATTATGGTGAGCTTGAAAGAAAATACATAACCCTTTGGGATAGAGAATTAAACGTGGTCTACAATAAATTGTTAGCAAAATTAACGGATGAGCAAAAAGACCTGCTTATTGAATCTCAGGTCGGCTGGCTGAACTGGCATTTAAATGAAACAAAATTTGTTGATAAAACCATACTTGCTGACCGTAAGCGGGGCAGTCAAGGTCCTATTCAGGAAATTAGAGCGCAGAAGCAGCGCCTTAGGGACCGGACACTCGAACTTATGGAATACTATTACATGCTAGGCGGCAAGGTAGAGTTTGAATATCAATAATGGCATAAAAAGAGGGGCGGAGTTAATGACAATAATGTGTCACTAGCTCCGTCCCTTTGACATTTTTCATGTCAAAACAATAAAAGCCCGTAAATGCCGCTCTTTTATATGTCCAAACCCGCTATAAGCAGGTGGGCTTCTTAGATACGTTTTTGCCATCCACTCGAAGGTGGCTCGACAGCTGCGTAACATCAGAATCCCTAAATATTTGAGTAGGTTGGA
>JAJFUN010000193.1 GCA_021372375.1 Pelosinus sp.
AAAAAAACAAGGGCGGCATTTCAGTGCCGAGTTAACTCATTTCTGAGCAACTTACACCACGAGCCACACCCTTGTATTTATTTATTATAGCATATTTATACAATTCCGTGTGGCTCATCTCTCACAATTTCTATGGTAGACCCCAATTTTTCACCATTTTGTGGTAGCAACGAATCTAAATTTCATATGCTCCGAAGTCACTGAGGTAAAAATAGAGGGTAGCGGATGATTGTCCGTTACCCTCATTTTTTATTTACCCGTTATTTTTTCAATACATCGTCTGTAATATCCTGACCGCTATAAATGATGAAATTCTTATCTATCATAATTGTTAAGCATTTTAGATTATAGCCATTCCTTATAACTACTCCAATCGCCTTTTATGCGTGCATCTACTTTTGACTTAACTTCATCCGGCAAATTAGGCATTTTAGATATTATAGTGTAATAATATAATGCTTTATCTTGATTTCCCATAAAATCATAAACTTGTCCTAAATTAAATTGTGAATCAAGAGGATCCCCTTTAAGTTCCAAGCATTTTTTAAAGTCTTCAATTGCCTCTGGATATTTCGCCATTAAAACATAAGCATTTCCACGCCCTGCATAGAAAATCGCTTGACTTGAATCCAATTTTATAGCTTGGTTCTCATCTGACAAAGCAGATTTTGCATTCTTTATTTTTATATACGAAAATCCACGTTCATGATAATAAAAAGCCGCATTAGGTTTAAGTTCAATTGCCTTAGACATTGCGCTGACTGCCTGTGAATAATCTCCCATTTCGGCATTCGCATAAGCCAACTCATAATAATTGTCAAAGTTCTTTGTTTGGAGCCTGATGGCATTAGAAAAAGATTCCCGTGTCTTTTCGTAGTTTCTATTTGCTTTATATGAATATCCTTGTTTAGACCATTCGCGACCAGTCAATTTGTTTAATTTTATTGATTTTAATATATCTAAAAAAGCCTGCATTTCTTGCTCACTATTCTCTTCTTTGGCTATTGCACTAACATCCAATATTGTATCATTAATCCAAAATGCCGCCTTTAACATAACCTCCCTACCGCCATCTTTTCTGGGATATGAAAAAGTTGCTATATTTGCATCCTGATTGGCTATTGTATCTTTTTTTACTGATAAAACTTTAACGTCCGAACGCTTCGAATAGAATGCATTGATATACATTTCCAGCAACTGATCATATTCAGAATTGCCTAAAGCTAAAGGAAATGGAGGCATAGCGCTAAAAACTATCCTTCCATATTTCTCATTATCAAATGCTCTAAACAACAATGTCTCATGTCCAGGACCACCGCCATATGAAACTTTCCATGCATCCGGAATAATAAGAGAAATCCCATATTCGGAATTTTCAACCACTTGAGCACAAGCCGTTGGTACACACAGCATAAGATTAAAAACTAAACACAGTAATATGACTACTCTAACCATATTCTATAATCGCCATCCTCATTAATTGGTTATTTACCCGTTATTTTTTTCAATACTTCTTCTGTAATATTCTTATTTTACTGGTCTTTCTGGAGTTGTGGATATTGATTTCATTCTTGATATTTTAAGTTCAAACAGCAATCATGCCGTTTCCCAATATTGCTCAATGATTGGTGTCCCTGTAAACAAAACCGATTTTAAAAATGAAATTGCCGTGCCACCTCAACCTCTAGCAATAGAAGTCGCTAATCCTCCTCTTACCTGGGGAGAACTTATTAACAAAATATCTCAGGAGCAAGACATCGGACTAGATCAGCTTTTAGGAAAATGCCGCATACGTAATATCGTCGCTGCCCGACGGCAACTAGTTTTTTATGCTTTACAAAACAATCTTTTAACACGTCAACAACTTGCAGAAAAACTGCTTGTCACCCCTTCCCGTATCACTCAAATGTATTATCAATTTGCAAGCCAAGAAAATAACTCAATAACTAAGGCCTGACCCCAATTTTCCCCAGCTAAAATTGCTTTTTTATCGCCATCGCCTCACCAGTCCATAAAAAAAAGACGCGGAGTAGTATAAACTATCTTCCACGTTTTAAAGGTTCAGACTAATATATACGTTGTCGAGTTCTTCCTTGGTAATGCCAATATAGGATAAAGTCACACTTGGCGCGGAGTGATTAAGAAGTTTTTGAATTCTAGTAATATCCGTACCATTAATATATGCGTGATATCCAAATGTTTTACGTAATGTGTGAGTTCCTATTGATTCCGTTATACCTACTGTTTTTGCTCCTTCACTTAAAATCCTGTATGCTTGTACCCTTGTTATTGGTTTATTGCCTTTACGACTAGCGAATAATGTTCCTGTGGTGATACCTGTTGATTTTAGATATTCATTAATCGCTTTCTTACAAGTTTCGGATAAAGGAAAGTCTTTCATCTTACCCGTCTTTTGTTCGCGAATGCTGATTCTATCTTGGTTCTTCACATTTTCGACAGTGAGTTTTAATAAGTCGGATATGCGTAAACCACTATTGATTCCGAGTACGAATAATAAATAATCGCGGATATTTTGATTTTTTAAATATGCTTTTAGAGCAGTTATTTGTTTTTTATTACGTATTGGCTCAACCAGTTCCACAATATCACCTCTAAATTCAATGTACCTTGTTATATAATTATTATATATTGTAATACATTCAGCGTAAACGGACTCTAGATATTTTATTGAAGATGTTATACGAAGGTAACTGCTGGTTATATTCGTGATTATTTTCCCAAAGTAACAGAATATAAGTGTGATACTTTGAGAAATCATAAAAAAATGTCCCGCGATTCGAGGGACATCTGTTGTGGTACTAGATACGTTATTGATTTTTTTCTGGCGATGATGAATATTGTAAAATCTATTTGCCTGTTATGTCATCCCAGTCATCCGCCATTTCTAAATTGGGGTCTTCTTCATGAATTATATGCTCCTCGGTATAATGTTTTGGTTTGCCATATTTCTCTACCAATTTATTAAACTGTGGCTTTATCTCCATCATGGAAATAAAATAAGGTGCTGCTGGCCAACGTAATTGATGCCCTCTTAATAATTTGTGAAAGGGGTCTTCTTTCTTAGCGATATGCTGTTTTAGTTTCGTGCTGCTTTTAGGGTGACCCCGGAAGTCTTTTTGACAAATAGGACAAATATCTATTGATTTCATGTTAGTTGCTCCCCTCTTCATATTGTTGCCATAGCGTTTTAAGTTCTTCAATCTTACGATATACCGTCATGCGACTGGTTTTCATATACTTGGCGATTTCCGTTATTGGTAATCTCTCGGTTATGAGTAAACCCAATAACATACTTTGCTCTTTGGTCAATTGGGTTTTTATAAAGGTCTCTATATGTTTGTCCATTATGATTACGTCTAAATTGGCACGGTTTTCAAAATGCTCTTTTAATGTTGGTTCTACCTGTAGTAACATGGTTAACTCCTCCTCATTATTAAAATCTAGTTGCTGGATAGATAGATTTTGATACATTTTATGGTTATAGCGGTTAATAATATTGCCAGTCAAATTTTTGACCGCCTGTTTATAATAAGCAGCGAAGTCTCTGGTATTTCTATTTTGTGCGTTAGGTGTCCATTGGTGAATGGCTTTTATTAATACGGGATAAAGTACGTCTTGTAAGTGATAATATTGATGGTCGATTAAAAATAGTTTTTTGGCGGAAACGGGGAGTCCGCGAATAACGTATTTATTAAGGTAGGAATACGTAAGGTTTTTTAAGTATTTATCCCATGCCTGATTAAAATAGGTCTCGTCATTGGTATCTTTATACTGGATGAGTAAGGTGTTGAGGGTTTCAAAATCTAGTCGTTTCCAACTATTAATAATTTCTCTTTCTTTTAAACGCCGTTGCCATTCTTCGCGTTTGGCTTGATGTTCGCGTTGTTCTTGCTCATATTCTTCTGGGGTAAGTATCATCCCGGAAATTGGCGATGTGCGTAATTTACCTACTGCTTCCCAAATTTCATCAAGTTCTCGTTGTTTTTCGGGTGTGATTGGTTTAATTTTTAGTTTCATAATATAATCCTCCGTTTGATTTTTTTAATATTTTTTTGTGGTGATGAATTGTCCATATTAAACTCAAACGGTAGGAGTTTATTAACAATTATTTGTGGTGATGGTAAAAAAATAAAGTCGAGGTGTGTCTCGACTTAGTTTACGCTGCGCGTAGTGCTACGCTTTGCTTCGCACTGTTTGCTCTTCTTTTTTATATATTTTTATTATTGATGTCTAAGTGTCTAATTGATTAACTATGAGTGCGTAAATAATTATTATTTTGCGGCGGTAAAAATATATCTTGTACTAGTAACGCGGGTGCTGTTATTAAAAATACTATATATTGTGTTGTTTGTTTAACTATAAATATATGTTTTTCCGATTTTTAAATTTAATATTTAAATATTACAAAAATGTAAAAGTGTAACATAGTTTTAGTAATTTTTTGAAAAATATTTTAAATTGCTGTTTGGACGGTTGGTGGTAAAAATACTATGAAGTATTGAATTGTATAGTTTGATTGAGTTTTAGTGCGTAAGTAATTATTATTTTGGAGTGTATGGTTTGTATTGGAACAAATGCTTTTGGCGGTATTGGCGGTTAAATAATGATACTTTTGAATATCGGCGGCAAATGCATTTTGCTCTATTTATTTTAAAAATACGATATATTGCGCGGTTGCTGTAACTATTAATATATGCTTTTCCGTTTTTTAAATTTAATATTTAAATATTACAAAGTTGTGAAAGTGTAACATAGTTTTGGCGATTTTTAAAAATATTTTTTATTGGTCACTTTGGCGAGTTATGATAAAAATATCTCAGTGTATTGATTTGTATGGTCTGATTGAATTTGACAAAGTAAATAATTATTATTTTGGCGGTATTGTTTTAGTTGGTATTGGAGCAAATGCCGCTTTTGCTATTTTGCGCGTTGTTATTTTAAAATACTTATATACTGGGTGGCTTGTGCAACTATTAATATATGTTTTTCCATTCTTTAAATTTAATATTTAAATATTACAAAATCGCGAAAGTGTAACATAGTTTTTAAACATTTTTAAAAAATATTTTTTACCCTTGACCCTGTAGAATAAATTCTATAGGGTAACGTGACATGTGACAGGAGTTTTGTCACTAGTAGAATTGTTTAACGTGGTCAAATTTTTGACTCGGTCACTAGTATCACTGTTTAATTTAGATTTGTTCCGGAGAGATTATTAATAGTATCTATTGTATAGGTTAAACGTATTTTAACTGTGATTATTCTAGTGACTCTGTTTGTTTAATTTGATTATTATTTAAGGTGATAGATTCAATAAAACCTTGATTTTACTGGTTTCATGATAAATTACATAAAAAGAGTATAAGAGACGAAAACACCGTTTTCGTCATCACCGCGAGGTGATATATTAGAATTATTATTACTAAGGAGGTTTTATTGATATGTACGATAACATAAGGAAATGTCCGAATTGTGGTAGTGATGCACCTTGTATGGGTGATTTAAGAAAATGTAAGGATTGTGGTAGTACTTATTGTGGCAACTGCTCTGGTAATGGCTATGGAGGTACTTGTCCGTTTTGCGGAAGTAATGAATCTAAGTCATTCTGAGCGATTTTTTTATTATTACATATAGGAAAATATTTACATTGCGATTTCGTATTACTAGCAGTCACTGAGATAAAAATAGATGGTAACGGAATGATTGTCCGTTACCATCATTTTTTATTTACCCGTTATTTTTTTGAGTACATCATCCGTAATATCCTGACCGCCATAGATATCAACGCTTTTATCAATTACCATTGCTATACCTTTTGCATCAGCCACTTCTTTTACAGCGGCATTTACTTTATCGCGAATGGCATTTAGAAGTTCAAGTTTCTTTTGTTGTAAACTTTGGTCAAGTTTTTGAGAATAAGCTTTTTTCTCATCATCACTCATAGTCGCTGATTTATCTTTAAAATCGTCTTGCGCTTGTTTGACGGCTGCTTTATAGGTTTCATTAGCTTGGGCCATATCTGGATGTTGATTGATTAATTGCTGGTAGTTGGCTACTGCAATTGGTAATTGAGCAGCGTATGTAGTATTATTTGTGAAAGCTAGCACAGCCAATAAAACGAACACTGAGAGTAAGATATTTTTAAGTTTTATCATTGAAAATTCCCCGTTCTAATTTTAATTTGTTTGTGGATCAGCGAATTCTTACATCCGCTGGCCTATTTTTAAATTTTTCTATGTAAGTTTTATTCTTACATACTTAAATACTTGGCTTCCCATTTGTCTTGCTTTTCTACTGGACTTATTTGAGAAAGATCCTCATATCCATAATCAAGTTTCATTTTACCTGTACTGTCGAGAATAAATGTAAGGTTTGTCCAAAGCTCTTGTTTCTGTATCTCAAATTCTTTCCTCAACTCACTAAAACAATTATATAATTGAGTTTCACGTTCATCAAATTGCTTTTCATTAATATTAAACTTATCTGTGATATCAAGACTATATATTGGAGAGTTACTTTTCTCCGGATAATAGTAGAAAAACACTTGTCTATATCCTTCCCTTATTTCAGCATATAAATAAACCTTATCCCAATCTTCAGGAATAATATCGACTAAAACCTTAGCTATTTTTGGATATAGCTTTTCCATACCTTTAGTATCCATTGCCTAACCTCCTATCAGTTCGTTAATCGTGTAGAATATTTTTTACCATCAATTGTATAATTGATTTTAAATTCGGATGGCCTTACTGAATTTCCTTCATACATTGGGTTTATTTTTACATTTACTTCTTTTCCTTCTTGCAACGCACTCCTCCAAGTATTCTCTAAAGTTTTATACTCACTCCTATTTAAAGTAGCATCCATTGGTACTAAATTATCAATATTCCCAGAACCTTTAAAAATGCTTGCAATTAAATGCCCGCCATCATCGGTAGGTAACCTATCAGCTCCCCCAACTGTCCTTTGTGCATAATTATTTCTATCTGCTATTCCGGATTCTAAATTTGCTTCAACAGATGAGATACGTCCATTACTATCCGTATTATATTTATATCCTTCTTCTGTTGTATACTCTACATTGGATTTTAACGCCTTTTTCCCATCAACTTTTGTATATTGGTCTCCGTATTCAACTTTTTGAACGCTATCACTGGAGCCTGTACTACTTGTACTAGTATCCTCCCCAGTACTGGAAAAGGCCTTTTGTACATCAGTAATTAAATTATTTCCTGCATTTATTGTACCAACCGCAGTAGTGACTGTAAGCGCACTACCACCAATAGCACCTACACCAGTTGATGAAGTTAAAATTGTTCCTCCTGCTTCACCTATAGTGGCTATCGTACCTCCTATGACAAAAACACCATCAGTTATTGTTTTAGCGGTATAAAATGCACTAGGATTGGCATTTCCAGCAAAGTCCGGCGAAACAATATTAAAGCTAAAATTTTGGCTGACTGATGCAGTAACCCCGAGCGTAGAAGGAGCAATATAGTTATGATAAAAACTATATGCATTATCTTTAACTGCTGTAACTACCTGTTGAGTCGACTGATTAATTACTTGCCAATAGGATGGTTCTTTTGTAGTATACCAGCACTTATCCGGATTATCGGGGTCTACAACATACCATGCACCATCTATTTTAGTGAAGTGTGCATTAGAATCTAACGCCAATTCATTCCCCCTTGATAGACTACCTGGAGCAGAATATACTCCGTCATTAGTCATTGCAATGGCTTCACCGTTTTTTGAATCCCACCCTCTAGCAGCTTTTCCTGTATTCAACAAGTAATCACCATATGAGTTTTCTGGTTGACTTACAGTTGCGTATTGATCAGGTAAAAAGTAATCTGTCTTTGTTCCATCCTCATGCCATTCTCTTACATAATTACCGTCCGAACCAGCAAAAACTCGAGCACCTGCTGCCTTTAACTCAAATGCTTTTTGTACACTAGGATCAACCGATACAGAATCTTGATTAGGCACTTTAAAATCTTCATAGCTACCATCAGAATAAATTTTTCTCGCATATTTAAATCCATCTGAGCCAAATAAAATTGGCGCACCTGATGCTACTAAAGCATTCGCAGTTTGAATATTAGTGTTTTGCTGTTTATTATAGGGTGTACCATCTACGTTATATAATGGTTCATATATTTTGAGAGGCATTTGCATTTGACTAGTTCTTTGAAGTATATCGTAATCTTTCTCGAATATAAAATCTTCATCACCTATAGATTGATCTCCATAAACTCCATGGCTTGGATCTGATTTGATAAAGTCAGACCCCATTCCATTTTCATGGCTTCTGGTATTATCCCAAAAATATGTCCCTGGATCCGGTTCTCTTATTGGAGTATCTACACCATTTTGTATTTGAAACCAACCATCTTTAGTATGGAGTATAGCTCCTTCTCTAGTAGGTCTGTGAATATATTCATTATATTTTACCCCATTGTATGCAGTAGCTCCTCCAACTTGAGCATTTCCGCCAACTACTTTAGCTGCCGCTGCTCCAACTGCCATACTAGCAATAAGACGGATGTTAAGGTCTTTAATATTACCTAATTGTTTTTGTGCAAGCTGACTTATTCCATCTCCCATTGCACCAGAAGCAAAACCATCTCCTGACATACTTGAAGTAATTCCGGCTGTTACAGCATGTAAAAGAGCTTTATATTCTCCACCTTCAGCCCATTTAGCCTTTTCTTCGGGAGTTGCAGCTTTTTCCCTCATGTATTCAGACAAATCACCGACTGCCTTATTTACTTCTTGGCTAAATAAATTAACTAATTCTTGTTTTTCTTGAACAGCTTTCTTATCAAATATTTTTCCTAATGAATTTAATGCTTGGTCAGTATTACGATTTAATTTAGTTAAATCAACGTTACCCGACCTTACTTCAATAGTACCGTTAGAAATTGCAGACTTAGTTGTACTATCTGCTTTACCGTTAACTGGAATACTGGGAGTAGGTACAATAGGTGTTTTATTCCGTGAATCAAGACTAAACCCTGAGCTGCTCGCGCTGTAATCCGCCTTATTCTGAATATCCGAGTACGTCAGCGTATCCGTAGAGAGAATATTCTTATCCGCTGTAGCCTCACTCGCAATGACCGCACCCTTCAGATTGGTATTATTACCTACTTGGACATCGAAACCGCCATTTCCTGCATAAATGCCGGTTTGTTGCGTCACACTTTGGTAATTGGAATCAATTTTTCCTCGGCTAGCTGAACCAGTGATACCAGCGCCTGCGCCAACCGTGACGGCTCCTCCAGCGGAACTGCTGGTTTCGTTATATTGGTCTACATCCTGCTGACTTTCAAGATTAAGATTACGACCTACTTCGACCTTTACAGTTTCACCTGCAACCTGCGCGCCAATGAGATTGGTATCCTGCCCTGATTTAATAGTTAGCGTATTAGTCGCAGTTACTGTAGTATTCGTATGAGTAATTGTATTACCATCACCATTGGTATTAGCTTTAGAACCATTAACGAAAACACCTGTACCCTTACTGCTCATTGTCACGCCAACACCAGCCGAACTGCTGCTGCTAGTAGTTTGGGTCCCCGTGGTATTTTCTGCTGATGTTAGATTAATATCTTTTGCCGCATTTAGCGTAATATCCTGACCATTTACGCTAGATCCGATAATATTTATATTTCCATCCATCACTTTACCATCGGTGTCTTTCGCCCCGGAACCTGTAGCCGTAATATTTACATTGCCACCTGCAGCTATTGTGCTTTGCTGCGTCGTTACTTGTAAACTATCGGTTTGGCTTTCTTGCTTAGAAGTACCAATGCTCACACTAACTTCTAAACTATTATCCTTGCTGGCTGTTTGGCTTCCATCCGGCGTTTTTCCTTTCGAAATATTATTGGCTGCTGTGACCGCTTTGTAGTCATACAATGCTTTTAGACGGCTATCTACTACTTGACTACTGCGTTTAAGCGGTTGGTATACACTATTAATATTGTTTATGGTTTGATTGCCGATAGATACGCTTAATCCGCTCTGTGAAAACTCATACGTATGTTTCTCATGATTGGTATTGTTTGCTGATGTTATAGTTACATTCTGACCTATTATATTTACATCTTTAGTATTGCTGCGAATATCAGAAGCCGTAACGTCGACATTTTTTCCGGCATCAAAATTGACATTACCATTTGTTGACCCGATTGTACTGCCTATTTGTGTAGTTGCTTGCTGCACATCTGTAGTAGTTGTACTTCTTTTACCCACGGTAAAACCTATCCCGCCACTGAATATACCGGAACTGGTTTCATGATAATAGTGATCTTCTACACCAGTCTGCTGCGCACTCGCGATATTAATATTGCCCTGGGCAACTAGATTGACGTCATTGGTTCCAACTACATTACTCCCCGTTACCCGTAGATCGCCGCCCGTCACAACTTTAACTTGGTCACCAGAAATCGTACTGCCTTTTACTTGATTAAGCAACGAATAATCTCTTGAATCAGAGTTACTCGAGAAAAATCCTCCGCCGCTGGTATGCAGCTCGGCTAGCGACTCATGCTTCTCGGTATCATTTTGAATGCTTATATTTTTCGCTGCAGCAAGTGTTATCGTGCCGTTCTGACTAGTCACAGAACTTGCTGTCATACTGATATTCCCTTTATCCGCAGCACTATTGAGCGCGGTAATCGTTATATCTTTATTGGCCAACAGATTACTGCCAACAACTGTTTCATCGGTTTTGTTTCCTGCGTAACGAGCGCCACGTTCGTTATAATTTTCTTTTTGTGTATAAACATCTTTCACGTTATCTACCGTAAGATTACCCTGCACCGCAACTGTTAAGTTGCTACTCGCATTCACTTGAATTCCTGTTAAATGAGTATCGCCCTGACTAATCAAGGAAACATTATTACCGCTTATCCCGCTTGTTACATTATGAATATCCGTATAAGAAAACGAACGGTGCGCCGTTTGGTCAGAACCTGTGTTGTTAGCCACCACGGTTCCTACCAACAAATCACGTCCTGCGTTAACAAGGGTATCTCCTGTTGCAGCAATAGTAGCTCCCTGTACTGAAACATCTCGACCGGCAACTAAAGTCAGGTTGCCTTGCGCTGAAATCGTAGCTTGAGTACCAATAACTGTATTACTGCCAATCCAGCTATGTCCGTTTTGAGTTAGACTTGCCGTCACATTGTATGAAGTGGTCTCATTCTTAATATCTCGTCCTGCTACCGTAATAACTTGACTGCCTGTAATAGTACTTTGATTTATAATATCATTGACAGCTACTAGCCTTGTTTCACCCGTACCTCCAATAACTCCACCATTTTTGTTCAAAAGGTTAGCTGCTTGTATGCTTGTCATAACAGCACCAGCAATTGTGCCACTATTTGTTACATTGCCTGATAGTTTGAAATCTACCGTATCTGCTGAAATTAAGGCTCCGGATGATTTCAGATCGATAGTATTTCCTTTACATAAATACACCTGCGGCACAAGAGCTTTTTGTGTCGTACCATCCGATAATGTAACATCTTTTTCAACCATCCATACCATGTCTTGTGTCAAATTACCTACCTGCGCAGCTGTTAAGGCAATGCCCGGCGTCAAATTGAGCGCCTTGCCCTCGGATACGCCACTATCCATCAAGGCTCGATATTCGGCATCACTATCACTATATCCTGACAAATAGCGCCGTCCCGTCAACTGCGTAATCTGGTCATCAACAACCTTTTGCTCATAAAAAGCGTCACCTAAACGCTTTTGTGTCATAGACGGATCATAGTTCAAACGCTGCAGCATATAATCGCTGGAGATAAAATTTTTATAATTTGCAAATCTCGGATCTGTTTCTACTATATATTTAGCAGTAGGATTAGAAGAAGTCTTATATAAGGCATTTTGCGGAATTGTTATCTTGGTAGTTCCATCATTTTGGTTTACGATGACAGCTTGATTATTCGTTGAACCGACTGTCCCTGTATTGCTTCCAATTGCAGTACTATTTACAGCTGTGCCTGAAATGACTGTCCCAGATTCTTTTACAGGCTCATTGCTACCCTGTACCGCCGTTGGCGCAGCGGTTAATTGCGACGTCCCAATATTAGAAGCTGTTGTATTTCCACTGATTCCCACACCTGAAATAGTTGTTCCGCTTTTAGTTACAGGATTATTCCCTGCCTGTATTGCTGTCTGTGCCGTATTATTAAGCTGACCTACACTTGTATTTACCGGGCCTACCGCTACCTCTTCTGGTTGATTATTTCCAGAAACCTCTACTCCACCTGTCGACGGCAGAGTGATTGTTGAACCAATTTGTGGTCCTGTGGTACCATCTGGACGCTGTTCAATGTTATTTACATTGTTCCCTGTTAACGAAATTGTTTTAGCGATAAAGGTTGCTGGTAATCCACCATCAATATAAGTATTAGAAATATATGGACCAAAAGTATCGGTTCCCGTAGCACTAGCTAATTCCGGACCATCCCATCCACCACCTGTAACAAACCAATCATGAAAATAAGATTGATCCGTAGTAGTTGACGTCTGTATTAAACGATATCCTTGGTTTTGTAACGTTCCAATATTACCTACTACTGCATTTCCGATTGCCACTTGGCTGTATTGATTAGTAAACTGCTGTCCTATATTGAATCCCATATTTTGTCCTACGCGAATTTGTCCAATCGAAGGAGCACTCTTAATATACTGAGTTTCTGTCACTGTAGTAGTGACACGTTTTTCTTCGGCCGCATTAGGAAGATGACTGTCAATAGCTGCCGTATGGCTGTTTTCCGGATCTAGATTTATGCCAGGAACATAACCTGGATAGAAAGATATAATATAATCTCCATTTGCATTTACTTGTACACTTTGACAATAGGCTGTAGTTTGACCCGCCACTTTCCCCGCCCAGGTAGCAACTGCGACACTTCCAATATTATCCCCACGGTTAGAAGTTCCTTGATATACAGGTAAAATAGTATAATCTTGCCGTTGCGGAGTATAGCTGTATTGACGATTATCGCCATCACGTGCCGAATAATAGTTATATATTTGCCGATCCGCATAGCTCATACTATCATCATCACATGTAACTGTCTTACTGAAAAAACTATTAATTTGATTGGCATCTAAATAACCTGATACCCCTGGTCCATTAACTAGCATTTGCGGCGTGCTGGTAACATCGTTATAAACCAATTTTTTCTGACTCGCATCATAAGCAATCACATTAGCTTTCGGTACAGTAATAGATAGTTTTAGGTAGAGTCCATTTAATCCATTTCCCCATTGAGCTGGTCCACCATATTGCGCACTATTTAAAACATAATTACCGTTATCATCTTGTCCACCAGGGATATAATACACCACATGCGGCGCCATGTTTAATTCGACAGCCGAAGTACTTGTTTTAGTTCCTATTACGGGATCGCCGCTAGCAAGATTCTGCACATTCTCCGCTGCCATGTTCAAATTACCGTCAGCTTCAATCGTCGCCGCTTTATTGGTCACCAATTGTGTACGATTAACAAACAATCCATTAGCATCTTGCTGATTGTTTGCTGCAATATTAATATTTCCCAGGCTTATAATATTAGCGCCATCTTGGTTAAGCAGTTGATTTCCTACCCACAAATTAATGGTATCTGTTGCAGCAATCAGTGCTGGCTGCCCTTGATTAGTTATATTGTTAGCTGTCAACGTAACCGTTCCGCCAATAACAGTCGCATTATTGGTCATGGTCTGAGCCGTGGCAATTATCTGATTACCTTCAATACGCCCATCATTAGTAATACTGCCATTGACAGTCAGATTAGCCTGATTAGCATTGATGGCACCGCCAGCCGTATTATTCAGATTGGGCGCTGTAATAGAAAGTACGCCATTAGATTGTAATGTTCCCAGATTAGTAAAATCACTATTTACTTGTAAGGAAAAATCCCCTTGCGCCAACATATGATTATTCGCATTATCTACACTGCCCGCAATAATAGTTAGAGCCCCATTACTACCAATCAATCCAGCCTGATTAGTTAATTTTTGATTTGCCGTAATACTTAGCGAACCAATAGTACCTATATGAATTATACTGCCATTCGTATTATTGATGTTTTGCGCCGTAATACTCGCGCCGTTATTTTCCTGTATTTTGCCATTACTGTTAAGCACATCCCCTGCGGCTGTGAGCATAAGGCCGCCCATATACAAAGTTCCACTCGAATTATCGACAGTACCCTGGCTTCTAATGCTAGCTTGAGATTGAGCCGCAATAACTCCGCCTTGGTTATTAATATCACCCGAGTTTACTTGCAATTGTCCATTAGTAATAACCATACCACTTGTATTATCCAATTTGGTTTGCGAAGTTATAAGCATCTCATTGATTCCGCTTTGCTGAATACTGCCTCCACGGTTACTAATAGCCTGCGCTGTTACACTTACTTGTTTCCCCATAATCTGTCCAGCCGTACCACTGGCAGCTTTATCGTTTTTCAATATGCCTGCGGCATTAATAGCTACTGTACCATTCGTCTGCAATACAGCACCTGTATTGTCAATATCCCCGGTTGTTGCTGTAAGCTGTACATTGCCACCTGCTACTGTTACAGCCCCGCTTTGATTTATGGAAGTACCGGTTACTGTCAGATTGCCTCCGGACAGATTTTTGCCTGTGGCTTGAATAGTGTCTGCCGCATTAATATTCAAATTGCCACTTTGTCCTAAAGACCCGTCGTTTTGTATCCCGGCCCCAAGCGTTCCATTCGAAGCTACGGTTTGCGCAGTAATACTGGCATCCTTCCCGGAAAGGATGGTACCGCTATTGGTCAACGCATTACTCTTTACCGTAAGCGCTCCTGTGCCCGCTAAATTGTAAATTAACGCACCGTTGGTATTGTTTAGTGCGGTATTGGCAGTTAAATCCGCTGCCTGATTGGCAATAATCTTAGCTTGACTGCCATCATTGCTAAGCGTATTCACTGTCAGTGTCAGTGTATCGGCTGACACTGCTCCGCTATTATTTGCCGTTTGCGCCGTTATATTTAATGTACTCCCGCTAATACTGCCGCCATTAGTCATTCCATTAGCCGCATTAAGACTGGTATTAACTCCACCTGCTAAACGAGCACCCGCATTATTCATAATAGACTGCGTATTTACGATTACGTCATTTACCCCAATGATACTGCCCTCTGACGTAAATGTATTGGCTGTAATGCTTACATTTCTGTTTGCTTCAAAATCACCGCCTGTTAAATGATGAATATCACCGCTAGCGGCTAAGTTAATGTCGCGCCCGGCTAACGCCGTACCTCCACCTTGGATATTAGCTGCACTTATAGTAATATCCTGATTGGCCGCCAGTTTGCCTTGATGATTATCTACACTGTCGGCGTTCACCGCTAGATTACCACCAGCGCTAATACTACCATTGACAGTATTGCTTAAGGCTCCTATGTGATTATCTGCTCCTATATTAACGTCTTGCTGCGCCTTTATATTCCCTCCGGCATTATCTACATCACCTGAAACTTCCGCTACTAAATTACCGCCAGAAATCAGTGCTCCCCCTGCATTGCCCAACATTGATGCACTGACATTTACATCGCCATTACCGCCGATTTTTCCTGCTGTATTATCAATTCCCTGGCTAATGGTTACTGTAAGTTTGCTTTGATCCAGGCTAAGCAAACTGCCGTTTTTGTTTTCGAGACTCTGTGCTGTTATAGCAACGCCTTTTCCTGCTTGTATTAGTCCTTGCTGATTTATTAAACTCTGCTGCGCCTGCAAAGTTAACGCACCATTTGTAAGTATTGTTCCTTGAGTATTATCTACGCCGCCTTGCGAATGAATGAGGGTATCACTAGTTCCGCTTTGCTGAATACTGCCTCCATGGTTACTAATATCCTGTGCGGTAAGACTTACCTGTTTCCCCATAATCTGTCCCGCCGTACCACTGGCAGCTTTATCGTTTTTCAACGTACCTGCGACATTAATCGCTACTGTACCATTCGTCTGCAATACGGCACCTGTATTGTCAATATCCCCGGTTATGGCTGTAAGCTGAACATTGCCACCTGCTACTGTTATAGCCCCGCTTTGATTTATGGAAGTACCGGTTACTATCAGATTGCCTCCTGACAGATTTTTGCCTGTGGCTTGAATAGTACCTGCCGCATTAATATTCAAATTGCCACTTTGTCCCAAGGATCCATCATTTTGTATCCCGGTCCCAAACGTTCCATTCGAAGCTACGGTTTGCGCGATAATACTGGCATCCTTCCCGGAAAGTATGGAACCGCTGTTGGTCAACGCATTACTCTTTACCGTAAGCGCTCCTGTGCCCGCTAAATTGTAAATTAACGCACCGTTTGTATTGTTTAGTGCGGTATTGACAGTTAAATCCGCTGCCTGATTGGCAATAATCTTAGCTTGACTGCCATCATTTCTAAGCGTATTCGCTGTCAGTGTCAGCATATCGGCTGACACTGCTCCGCTATTATTTGCTGTTTGCGCCGTTATATTTAATGTACTTCCACTAATACTGCCTCCATTAGTCAAGCCATTGGCCGCATTCAGACTAGTACTCACTCCACCTGCTAAACGAGCGCCTGCATTATTCATAATAGACTGCGTATTTACGATTACATCATTTACCCCAAGGATGCTGCCCTCTGACGTAAATGTGTTGGCTGTAATGCTTACATTTCTATTTGCTGCAAAGTCGCCGCCTGTCAAATGATGAATAGCACCGCTAGCCGTTAAGCTAATGTCACGTCCGGCCAGCGCAGTACCTCCGCCTTGGATGCTTACTGCGCCTATCGTAATATCCTGGTTGGCCGCCATTTTGCCTTGATTATTGTCCACATTATTGGCATTCACGACCAGATTGCCCCCGGCGCTGATACTGCCAGTAGCGGTATTGCTGAACGTTCCGATGGAATTGGCTGTTCCTATATTTATATTTTGCTGCGCCGTTATATTTCCTCCGGCATTAACTACATTACCTGCAACTTCCGCTACTAAATTACCGCCGGAAATTAGTGCTCCCCCTGCATTCCCTAGCATTGAAGCACTGACATTTATATCGCCATTACCGCCGATCTTTCCTGCTGTATTATCAATTTCCTGACTAGTAGTTACTGTAAGTTTGCTTTGATCCAGACTAAGCAAACTACCGTTTTGGTTTTCGAGACTTTGTGCGGCTATAGATAGGCTTTTTCCCGCTTGTACTAAACCTTGCTGATTTATTACACTCCGTTGCGCCTGAAGCGTTAACGCGCCATTGGTAAGTATTGACCCTTGGGTATTATCCGCATCGCCTTGCGAATGAATGAGGGTATCATTAGTTCCGCTTTGCTGAATACTGCCTCCACGGTTACTAATAGCCTGTGCGGTAATACTTACCTGTTTTCCCATAATCTGTCCAGCTGTACCACTGCCATCTTTATCATTTTTCAGTGTACCTCTAGCACTAATCGCGACTGTACCATTCGTCTGCAATACAGCGCCGGTATTGTCAACATCCCCGGTTGTGGCTGTAAGCTGGACGTCGCCACCTGCTACTGTTACCGCCCCGCTTTGATTTATGGAAGTACCGATTACTGTCAGATTGCCTCCTGACAGATTTTTGCCTGTGGCTTGAATAGTACCTGCCGCATTAATATTCAAATTGCCACTTTGTCCTACCGACCCATCATTTTGTATCCCGGCCCCAAACGTTCCATTTGAAGCAACTGTTTGCGCGGCAATACTAACGTCCTTCCCTGAAAGTATGGTACCCTGATTATTATTTAATTGACCACTTGCAGTTAAGAGAATGTCACCACTTGCAGTGACTTGTCCGCTCGCATTAACAACTGCTCCTGCAGTTAGCTGAACATCACCATTACCTTTAATATCCCCTATGGTATTATCTATACTTTTTGTAGTTTGTATTTTCAAACCGCTATTATCCAGACTTGCAATACTCCCCTTTTGGTTAATAAGAGTCTGGGAATTTATAAGCAAATCTTTGCCTGCTTGCATCATACCTTGTGTATTGGTTACGTTGATTCCTTGTACATTCAAATTTTGCTTAGTAACAAGGGTGCCCCCCGTATTATCCACAAGATTGGCGGCCGTTAGCGACACCGCTCCGGAAGATTGCAACGTAGCTCTGCTATGATTGATATCCCCTGCATTTGCAGTTAAACTGATATCCCCCCTGACATTTGTCTTAGCTGCTGCCAAGTTAAGCTCTGCTCCCTGTACAGTAAAAATGCCTGCCGCCAAATTTTGTCCATTAAGTGCTACCATCTGATTGGCTTGAATTATCAGATTACCGCTTAGCCCTATGCTGCCGTCTGTTTGTATGCCAGCGCCAACAACACCGCTCGAATTGACTGCATTGGCATTCAGTATTGCATTTTGCCCCGCAGCAAGTATTCCCGTATTGCAAAGCATGCCAGATGTAGTAATATCCATATTTTGTTGACTAGCCAAATTACCTTGATTAGAAATCTGATCATTGGCTATAACCGTCACATTTCCCGTTGCTGAAGTACTGCCAGCTAGCAAAATTTTTCCTTCTTGGTTAATATATAAATTACCTTGCAGCGCAGAAATCGTTCCTTGGCTATTCACCCCTACCCCTTGGGCAGTACCAATAAGCTTAATTTTGCCTGCGTACATACCACCAAGCTGCCCTACATCCAGCGCTACGCTGGTATTGGCATCACTCAGCTTTTGTACGCTTAAATCGTTATAGTTTACTTCATTATTTCCTGTAACAACATTCAGTTCTTTTGCCCAAATTCCCGCATTGACCTTTGTCGCCTGACTAATTAAATCCACTCTGTCAGCATCATTTCCATCCAAACCATTTCCTTGGATAGCTATTTGCCCGCCGGTTACTCGAAATGCCTCTAAGCTGCCGCTACCGCCAAAAATGGGAGTACCTGTGGTAAGCGTAGTACGTCCTGCATTAATAAAACCAAAGCCATTGCCTATTATACCGTTAGGATTGGCTATAATCAGATCCGCCTTACTGCCTGCAATTTCTACATATCCATTTAACGAACTCTGATTGCTTCCTGTCACTTCATTAAGAATAATCTTCGCACTGCCGCCAGCTAGATTCGGATTACCGGTAATATAACCCGCAAGCTTGGTTGACGTAATAAGACGCGCATTATTTAAAATAAGCCCTTTAGTATCTACATTAAAATCCTGATACAGATTATGCGATAATCCAGCAGCAGAGGGAGAGGCTATCTGCACTATTACAGTACCGTTCGCAGCCCTATCGACAAATGGCTGTTTATTTTTTACCGCATTGGGGTCTGCTACTACACCAGCTGCCAAAGCATAGCCAGGCTGTAATAAATACAGACACAAGGTAACGCAAGCTGTAAGTTTCTTTATTCTGCGCCTTTGAATCTTCCGTACTTTGCTCAAAATGCATCCCCCTAAATTAGATTTGATATATTAACTGAAAACCAATGGCTGGTGTATCTGTTTGCAGGTTACTTGGTTTTTTTAGAGCCCAGGCGCTAAACACTTCAAAATTCACATTCTGTATCGTGCCGCGCAGGCCTATAGCCGCACCAGCTAAACTTTTCCCTGTGAAAGCAGCCGCAGAAGGTCCACCAATTTGTCCATAATCAAGGCCGACGTAAAATTCCTCTTTGCCAACAGGAACACTAACTTCATTACGCCAATAATAGCCGCGTTCTGCCGCCAAAGTTTGTTCTCCATCAAACCCCCGTACTGTATAGCGATTGCCGATGCTAAAATAATCTACCGCATATAAAACATTGTTCGTTGTCTGCACGCGAAATGTCGTACTGTATTTTCCTACTACTTTTCCGAAGTTTACAGGAGTATTATAATCCGCTTCCATTGTCCAAATATTATAGCGAGTGGTAGGGGCATTCGGAGCTGTATTCAATTCCTCCTGAGCGCCAAACCAGGGCAGTCCTCGTCTATAGGCTAAACGAAGATCCAAGGTTTTCTTGCCAAAATATTGCCGATTGGCTATGGCAATTTCAGCTGCAGTAGTATTTTTATGCTGTACATCAATCTCAGTATCTGCGGCAAAGTTTCTACTGTCTTTTTTTATCAAACTAAACTCTAAATGCGTTTTACTTGTTTGATCACGGTACAACATTTTATCTATTTTTACTTCCGTTGTATCACTGTCTCCAGAGTAAGCTAACGTCTGATTTACGCCTTGCACCGTCTGATGATAATTGTAATGCTGGGTCGAAAAAGAAAAAGTCCAGTTTCCGTTAGGAAATGAGTAATAAAGGCTATAGTCGTCAGTTCCGCGTAAGCTGCTTTCTTGATCTGCATCCTTATTAAAAGAAACATTAAATAAATCATTCACACTAAACGGATTATCAAAAGCAAAGGTTACAGCAGACTGCAACTTTCCCGTTTCTTTACTTCCCGAATCATCCAGCGAAAATACGGCGCGAGCATAATGATCTTCTTTCATACTAATGAGAATTTCGCTTTCACCCATCTTTTGTCCGGGTATAATTTTAAAATCAGCGTCCTGTGAAGGAACCCGTTTGAGCTGTTCTAGTCCTTGCTCAAGATCCCGCAAGTTGAGAACATCTCCAGGTCGAACCGAAAAAGCATTATGCCAGTTGCCGCTATGATTTACATTGTCAAATCGAATATTGCTGATAATGCCGGGAACCAGTAAAAGCTTCAGGGTTCCACTGGCTAAATCTTGTTCAGGTATGACAATGCGTGTAGTTACATAACCACGGTTAATCAGCTGGTTAGTCAAGCGCTTAATAATCAGATTGATGCCTTCTTTACCGATTTGACGTTCAGCATATTGATTTAACATGTCCTGCAACCACAAGAATTTGTTTGTTTTTTCGCCTTCCAATTTGACCGTATGAATAAGAAAGGATGGAGTTTCAGTAGGCAGGCTTGTATCTTTAATGGATTGCCGCTCATTTTGCAAAAAAACATCCTTTTTGTGTTGCAAATCTTGTCGCTGCTCAGCCTCTTCACGTGAACGGCGATTTAATTCCTGATTATCGCCCGGCGTAGGTGATTGCGCTAATGCTACTTGAGTAGACATAAAGAAAGCTAACCCCAAAGAGATACGGATTTTTGAAGTAGATAATAACAGTTTACATTCCCCTCTCATAAAAAAATAATTATCCCCGGACATAGCCCTGAATTACTAGCTACGCTTAAAAAGCTTACTATAAGCTTTTTTTAACCACGTCTAATGCGGGGTTTCCGTAATACAAAAAAAAACACCCTTTTCTAATGAGAATAGGGTGGGTACACTATTAACTCCAAGCAGTCTAAGTGTCCATATACAGATCTGCTTTTCATTGTTTCCGACATTAATATCATATTTTTTCATTTTCATACTTATTTTACCATTAACATCAGTGATATACAATATATTATATGTAAATATATAAATAAATGAATAATATGAATAACTTTACAATTATTTATAATTTTGCTAAAAATATAAGTTATAAGGTAACCGACTAAAAGGAGGTTACTACCACAAACAGCATTATGGCAAAGCAGGCAAGGCTTAACTTTTACCACTGCTTCTGTCCCTTTTACAAATCCAGCTATTTTATCTTCACCCCACGAGTACTATGCTTCGCCATAAAATATGCCACCAATCTGATACTCTGTTTTCAGAGTATCAGATTGGTGGCATATTCAATATCTTTATTATGATATTCTACAACTTTATTTCATATTCCAATACTTTATTATATATTCGACATCTTTATTACTCGATTACATTTTCAACTAACTATTTGTTATCTTATTCTACTGTTACTGATTTTGCCAAATTTCTAGGCTTATCAACGTCGCAACCACGAGTCTTAGCGGCATAATAGGCAAGTAATTGCAGCGGAATTACCGCTAAAATCGGCGCCAGGTATTTATCCGCTCTGGGGATATGAATGGCATGATCAACGTATTTATCAATCTGATCATCGCCCTCGAGTGCAATACCGATAACTACCGCGTCACGCGCTTTTACTTCTTTGATGTTGCTGAGCGTTTTTTCATAGACATCTTCCTGCGTAGCCAGGGCGATTACAGGCACGCCTTCAATGATAAGGGCCAGTGTACCATGCTTGAGTTCGCCCGCGGCATAGGCCTCCGCATGAATATAGGAGATTTCTTTTAGTTTCAGGGAACCTTCCAGCGCTACACAGTAATCAAGCGCACGGCCGATAAAGAATACATCTTCGTTGAAACCGTATTTTTGGGCAAAGGTTTTGATAGGATCTACATTTTCCAAAAGTTCATGAGCCTGGGCCGGAAGATTTCTAGCGCCGGCAATGAGTTCTTTGATTCTTTCTTTCGGCAGCATTTCGCGTATGCCTGCCATATAAAGACCGAACAGGAACATGACGATGAGCTGCGTAGTATATGCTTTGGTGGAAGCTACCGCAATTTCCGGACCTGCCCAGGTATAGATTACCTGGTCGGCTTCACGCGCAATAGAGGAACCTACTACATTGGTTACCGCAAGTGTCTTGGAACCAAGACGCTTGGCTTCTTTGAGACCGGCGAGAGTGTCGAGGGTTTCCCCTGATTGGCTGACAACGATTGTCAAAGTTTCTTCGTCAATCAGCGGTGAGCGATAACGAAACTCTGAGGCTACATCTACTTCGACCGGAATACGGGCAAGGTTTTCTAAATAGTATTTGCCAACAATACCTGCATGGTAGGCTGTACCGCAGGCAACAATGGCAATTTTTTTGATTTTGAGCAGTTCTTCTTTAGTCCATTTGAGAGTTTCAAAAACTACCGCACTGTCATCTTTATTGAAACGGCCTGTCAGGGTTTCACGGATAGCTTTTGGCTGTTCGTAAATTTCTTTAATCATGAAATGCTCGTAGCCGCCTTTTTCAGCTGCTTCGGCATCCCAGTTTACTTCAAATACTTTCTTGGTTACAGGTACGCCCTGGCGGTTTTGTACCCAGACCGAATCCTTGGTCACAATGGCCATTTCGCCATCGCTCAAGATATAGGTTTTACGGGTACGGTTGATGATAGCCGGAATGTCAGAAGCGATAAAGTTTTCGCCTTGGCCAAGACCAATAACCAGTGGATTGTCCTGCTTGGTGCAGATGATTTTATCTGGTTCCAGCTGAGTCATGAATACAAGTGCATAGGAGCCTTCGATTTGTGCGAGCACTTTTTTGACTGCTGCTTCAAAATCACCTTCATAGCTTTCTTCAAACAAATGTGCTACAACTTCTGTATCCGTTTCGGATTTGAAGATATGCCCTTTGGCAATGAGCTTTTCTTTAAGGGTCATATAGTTTTCAATGATACCATTATGCACTACGACAAATTTGCCTGTGCAGTCAGTATGCGGATGAGAGTTTGCATCCGACGGACGTCCATGAGTTGCCCAGCGGGTATGGCCGATACCAAGACAGCCTTGGGGCTGCTTTTGTTCGATGATCTGAGTCAGCGCACCTAAACGGCCTACGCTTTTTTCCACATTGATCTTTTCCCCGTCAAATACAGCAATCCCGGCAGAGTCATAGCCTCTGTATTCAAGTTTAGTCAGTCCCTCAATTAAAAACGGCGCCGCTTGATTGGGGCCGATATATCCTACTATACCGCACATATATTTTATTCCTCCTGAATTTTCAAAGTCCTGGTGGGCTTAACACACCCCGTCGCTCCGCGCCCCCCTCTCTAGAGGGGAATTAGAGCATTTTACTGCACAGCCCTTTTGTCCTGTCAGTTGCCTGATAGTTTTGTAGGCTGCTTTACGGCTGCAGTCCGCCGAGAGGCATCCGCTGATCAATCTCGATAAACCTCTCCCTCGTCTACTTGCTCTCTGGCTGACACTAGCGACCTAGCTATCGCCAGCCTCCGTACCATGCAAGTACCAGCGCTAATAGTTTCTGTAAAAAAAACTCTTTATCCCTCGCTCACCTCCAGGCAAATATAATCTAACATATGCAAAGGAGCGCTGTAGCGCTCCTTTGCATACTTATTGTAATATAATTATCTGGATTGGTCAACTTACCCCTGCTGTTTTTTAATTACATCAGCAATTGAATGCACAATACGGTCAAGCTCGCCTTGATTTGGACCTTCCGCCATGACCCGAATGAGCTGTTCGGTACCTGATGGACGAACCAAAATACGTCCGTCATCACCCAGCTCCGTGTTACCTTGATTAATGGCATCAGCAATTACAGCATTATCTTCCCAGCCGTCTTTGCTTTTTACGCGGACATTTACCAGCAGCTGCGGATAGCGGGTCATAACACTTGCCAGCTCGGAGAGCTTTTTGCCGCTGGTATGCACGGCAGTAAGCAGCTGCAGGGCGGTAATAAGGCCATCACCTGTTGTGCTGAATTCACTGAAAATAATATGACCTGACTGCTCGCCGCCCAGTACATAGCCTTTTTCCCGCATGGTCTCAAGGACATATCTGTCACCGACTTGAGTAACTTCAACCCTGCCCCCTGCTTGTTTAATAGCTTTATGAAGGCCGATATTGCTCATTACGGTTGCCACAAGAGTATTATCTTTAAGTTTGTTTTGCTTCATAAGATTCAGCGCACAAATAACCATCATCTGGTCACCGTCAACAAGTTCGCCTTTTTCATCTACCGCAAGACACCTGTCAGCATCACCATCATGGGCAATACCAAGATCTGCCTGATGCTCCAGCACTGCTCTTTGCAGCATTTCAATGTGGGTGGAACCACAGCCATCATTAATGTTGATGCCGTTTGGCTTATTGTTGATGGCAATAACCTCAGCGCCCAAATTTTTGAGCACAACCGGTGCTACTTCATAAGCTGCGCCTTGCGAACAGTCTACAACAACCTTGAGACCGGCAAATTTATGCTCAATTACGCTAATTGCATAATCAATATACTGTTTCACCATATCATGCCGATAGCTTACTTTGCCCACACCGTCACCGGTCGGACGCGGCAGCGTATCTTCGTCAGCGGTTACGAACTTTTCCAGTTCATCTTCTACGGCATCAGGCAGTTTGTAGCCTGTACCGGCAAAAAATTTGATGCCGTTATCCTGAAACGGATTATGCGAGGCTGAAATAACAACGCCTGCCTGCGCTTTGTATTTACGTGTTAAATAGGCTACTGCCGGTGTTGGTACTACCCCGCCCACAATGGCATTGCCGCCTACCGAGCAAATACCTGCCGCCAGAGCTGACTCCAGCATTTCACCGGATTTTCTGGTATCACGACCGATAATAAATACCGGATGCTCGGTTTCCTTGCCAAAATAAGCTGCAGCCGCCCGGCCTAGGCGAAAAGCCAATTCCGGTGTAAGCTGCTTGTTGGCGACACCACGCACGCCATCAGTTCCAAATAATCTCCCCATATGTTGAAAAATTCTCCCTTCAATTCTATCTATATAATATATGTAATAGCAAATGGTTAACGGTTCACCACTAGAGAGGGATGACGCGAAATGCTGGGGTGTCTTTTGCAGCAGTTCGAAGTTACGAACACACCCCGCCCTAACGGGCACCCCTCTCTAGAGGGGAACTTTTGTATTCTTAGTTTACTCGATATTCTCTAATTATATTTATCGCGGCATTCATGCCGTCAAGAGCGGCGCTCATGATGCCGCCGGCATAGCCTGCGCCTTCGCCGATTGGATAAAGGCCTTGGGCATTTACTGACATAAATTGGCTGCTTCGCATAATACGCACAGGCGCCGAAGTACGTGTTTCCACCCCTGTCATGACCGCCCCTGCATCAGCAAAGCCATGAATCTTACGGGCAAACTCAGGTAGCGCCTTTACAAGCGTACCAGTAACAAATTCTGGCAAACACTTTCTTAGATCAGCAGGGGTGACACCAGGCTGGTAGCTCGGATTTACTAAAAACCGTGTACTGCCTCTTGTGCCATGTAAAAAATCTCCCACGGTCTGTACAGGTGCATAATAGTTTTTGCCCCCGCACTCGAAGGCTAATTCTTCATAATGGCGTTGAAATTCTATACCGGCAAGCACCCCGCTCCCACAGTCATCAGGATTTACATTGACAACAAGCGCACTGTTGGCAATCCCGGAATCCCGGGCATAAAGGCTCATGCCGTTTGTTACCACGCGCCCTGCTTCTGAGGCTGCTGCCACTACCTGTCCGCCTGGACACATGCAAAATGAATAGGCAGTACGACCACTTGCTTGATCATGATACACCAGCGCATAATCAGCTGCCCCAAGTTTGGGGTGCCCTGCCGCCTGGCCATACTGGGCACTATCCAGCATAGCCTGAGGATGTTCAATACGTACGCCAATGGCAAATGGCTTGGCTTCCATGGCAATGCCCCGCTGATAAAGCATTTCATAAGTATCACGGGCGCTATGCCCAATGGCGAGAAGCGCCGCATCACACGGAATGTGCCTTGTATCATTGACCACAATTTCGGTCAGCTTGCCATCTTTTAGTATGACATCGGTAACCTTAGACAAAAATTCGACCTGTCCGCCAAGCTCAATAATCTGATTACGAATATTCTTTACCACAGTGCGCAGCTTATCTGTGCCAATATGCGGCTTGTGCGCATAACCGATTTCTGGCGGAGCGCCTGCCGCAATCAGGATATCCAGCACTTGTCGCATTCTGGGGTCCTGCACCCTTGTTGTCAGCTTGCCGTCAGAAAATGTCCCGGCCCCGCCTTCGCCAAACTGCACATTAGATACCGCATCAAAAGTTCCATTTCGCCAAAATTCGGCAATTTCACGCGTTCTAGCGTCCACGTCACGTCCGCGTTCCAGCACTAACGGTTTGTAACCATGCTGTGACAAAATGAACGCCGCAAAGAGGCCGGCAGGCCCGAATCCAATTATGACAGGCTGATGAAGAAGTACCTTTCCGCCTGGTACGACAGGCTCAAAAGCTTTCGCTGGAGCCGCTGATATGTCTTTATCCCCGCCAAACCGAGACAGTATCTGGCCTTCCGGCAGCGCTGTCTCGACTTCCAGAGAATAAACAAAATTTATATTATTTTTCCGTCTGGCATCAATAGCCTCACGAATTATGTTTACTTTCGTGATAGCCTTAGCTGGCAATTTCAGCCGCTTGGCTGCCAGCTTTTCTAGGGGAGTATCTTCTGTAAGGGGAATACGAAAATTGGTTATACGCAGCAACTAATCATTCAACTCCTATGGTTTCTTAGTAACAGTAATCCGAACCGTCACCGTATTTTTTACAACCGTTACGCCGTCCGGCAATTGAAGCTTTATTTCCTGCTCGGTATCTTTATTAATCTTTACAAGGTTAATGGGTTCGGTACTGACTGCATCAATATCTTCAACCAACTGCGGCGCACCAGCTATTTCTATTTTTTCTGGAATAAGCTCTATGCCTTGCAAGACAAAACCCTTGGCTGGCTCACCGGTCATAACTGCCTTGACATCCACGATCTTTTTTAGTTTACCTTGGGCGAGCTGCACTTCCACGCCAATTTTACCTGGCTGCGGCGAAAGACCTTCAATTACCTTGCCATCACGCCCCAGCACAACAAGCGGTACTTCGGTGGTAAAACTGGTAGTATGTCCTTTGGCATCAATACTGGCAAGTACCCGGCTAATTGCATCTAATGTGCTTCGCGGACCGCGAACCGTCACCTTCTCAGCGCCAGGTGTCAGCTTGGCTACCGATATGTCTGGCGGCAAAGTACCTGTCAGGCGTATTTCCACCGGCAGTTCTTTGGTAATAACCTTGTCAATCTTCAGCGATATTTTATCAGGATTTACTTCCACAGTCTCCATAGCATGCGGCGTAGAAAGTCCTACCTGTACGGTATGTTTACCTTCCTCAAGCCCTTTTACATCAATATAGGCTTTAACATCCTGTGTATGTATGCCGGCAATCAGATTACGCGGACCTTTTAGCTTAACTTTTACTATCTCAGGTGCATCCTGCACCACAGCATCTTCGGCCAAATTTAGGACCTCGAGCGGCACCTGATAGCTGACCTCAACAGATGGGTTTTGTTCGTTTGTTACATATAGCCATAATACAGTCGCCAAAATCAGCGCAAATACTTTGGCCAACACATTCTTTCCTGGCATTCTATCCATTATTAGACTGCCTCCAGTTCAGAAAATCGCTAAGTGTCGTATGTTTTGTTGTAAAGAGCGGACGCAGCAGATTTTTGAGATTTTCCATGTCCAAATGCCGCTGCAGCTGTCCGCCGCGCGCCACAGAAATGGTGCCTGTCTCTTCACTCACCACTACCACAACAGCATCACTTTGTTCAGTAAGGCCGATAGCGGCCCGGTGCCTAGTGCCTAGTTCCTTATTGAGACTACGGTCTTCCGTCAAGGGCAGCAAACAGCCTGCGGCCATTACCCGATTGCCGCGCAGAATAGCCGCTCCATCATGCAGCGGCGTATTGGGAATAAAAATATTAATCAAAAACTCATTGGATACCAATCCGTCTACCTGTATCCCTGTTTCGATATAATCACTGAGGCCGGTCTCCCGTTCGAGGACCAAAAGCGCCCCAATTTTATTTTTGGCCAGCACGACGACGGCCTTGGCTAGTTCTTCCAAAAGGTCCTCGGTTTCCTCTTCATTTAGAAAGGCATTTTTCCGAAATACTTTGCCTCGCCCCAAGTGCTCAAGTGCCCGTCTGAGTTCAGGCTGAAAAACGACAGGCAACGCTACCGCGACAACTGTCAGCGTTTTTTGCAGCAGCCAATTAATCACATTCAAATCAAGCCACTTGCTGACAAGCGTGGCCATTAATAGAACAATGAGACCCTTTAAGAGAGCTAAAGCCCGGGAATCTTTAATCATTATATATATGCGATATAAAACAACCGCAACAAGCACAATATCAAATAAATCGCGCAGCTGAATTGTAGAAAATATACCTTGCATCTGTAATAACATAAGCACGCACCCTCATAAATAAAACGCTATGCGTTTTTTAAATAACAAAAAATAATTACTATTCTATTCTACCCCAGCTTTGCAAAAACCTCCACTAATTCTAAGCTTTTTCTAAAAAAGATATTTATGCCTATTTACAATGTCCTGGGATAAAATTTCGCCAAGACCTGGTGCTATGCCCAGCCGGGGAATGTGTACATTCATTATCTCGCCTACCGTCTGAAAAACACTGTTGCTGTTTTGCCTAAACAGCAAATATCTGAGTCCTAGTGCATTAAGCTCATCCATTGCCAAAAGTACGGCTTGCCATCTTGCCCGGCAATCCAGGCCGCTTGCGCAGACTGCACGGGACTGATTAGGCTGAGCTGACAGCGTACTATCAGGCAAACTAACGACCTGTATACGGTGCAGCGGCGTCCCCACTGCTTTCAAGCGATTTTGACCATCTACCGCCATGCCATGCAGCTGATCGATAATCTTGCCGTCAGGCTTTACTAATGTCCAAAATTGGTGCACATACAGGGTAAAGGGAATATGAAAAGCTCTTGCTTCAATCTGCCAAGCTTCCGCATTATAGCTCACCCTTATCACCTCTTTTTGGTTTTTCCGCTTCTATGCATTAACAGCTCGTAGGCATCGACCTGAGGATTTGTCAATTATATTCATTTTTTAGTTTCTCCTTTTCTCCTAACATTAATCTCACGAAAAAAAGGAAGCGCAGGCTTCCTTTTAGGCTGTTAAAAAATCCATAAAAATTTTAAGTACCTCTACACCAGCAAAATCCGTTTTTTAGTAATTGACCTTCTCTTATCAATTAAATCTGAAATTTATTTACTTCCGTCTGCAGTTCTTGTGCTAATTGCGCCAGTGCCTGACTGGAAGATGCGATTTCCTCCACAGATGCCGACTGTTCTTCTGTTGCCGCCGATACTGTCTGTACTTCACCTGATGATTTTTTATTAAGCTCATCAATCTTCTTAACTGAGCCAACAATCTGCTGACTGCCAACAGCCATTTGCTCAATTGCCGCAGATATTTTTGTTACTTGCTCTGATACGTTATTAACCAAAGAGGTAATTTCATGAAAGGCATGTCCAGAGGCATTGACCACTTCGGCCCCGACCTTTACTTCTTTAGTGCCGTTATTCATAGATGTAACGGCTTTATCAGTATCGCTTTGAATTTCACCAATTAAGTCGGCAATTTGTTTTGCTGCCTCCTGGGACTGTTCGGCCAGTTTGCGTACTTCTTCGGCTACGACAGCAAAGCCCCGGCCTTGTTCACCAGCGCGTGCCGCCTCGATCGCAGCATTTAAAGCCAAAAGATTAGTTTGTCCGGCAATACTGGCGATAGCATCGACAATTTGCCCGATTTCCTTAGACCGTTCACCTAATTTAGCTACTACTTCAGCAGAAGCGGCTACTGTTTGTTCGATATGTGTCATTTGATTTACCGCTGTGTCCACTGACTGCAAGCCTTTATTAGCCTTGTCAGCAGCCTGTACAGACTGGTCAACCACTTCACTCGCGCTTGCAGCAGCTTGCTTTATACTTGCCGACATCTGTTCTACCACCAAAGAAGCCTCATTTGCTGCTGCCAACTGTTCTTCTGCACCTTTAGCGACACCCATAATAGCTCCTGCCACTTGGCTGGATGCCTGCGCTGATTGGTCAGCATTCGCCGTCAATTCTTCAGATGAGACTGTCATTTGGGTTGAAGAATGTACGATTTTTTCTATTGTATGTTTAATACCGGCAACCATTTGGTTAATAGCCTCGCCAATTTCGCCAAATTCATCCTGCTTTCTAACAGATATAGTTTCTCGTAAGTCCCCGCCCGCATACCGCTTAGTTGAAGCCATGATTATCTGCAGCGACTTCTTGATATCACGCGGAATGGAAATTGTTAACACACCGGCAATGAGCACAGCCAAAAGCGCCAGAACAGCCGAATTGAATACAGCCCTTTTAACAAGCTCTTTGATAACTTCCAGACGGCTATTTACAATTTTTGTATTTTCTTCCACCAATTCATGACTGCCCTTCATGACTCCCTCAGCAAAAGGCACATATTTTTTGCCCATGTCAGTGGAATGAGCCTGCAATGCCGGCATCCGTTCTGTGTTGCCAGCTTTCTGCTCGCGCACTTGCTCACGCACCGCTGGTACAAATTCCTTGTCCGTACCTTTCATATATTCAGCAGTATCATTCATTAATTTGTCTACAACAGAACGTTGACTTTCATCAGTTACCTCAAGTATTTGCTTTTCTATCTCCAATGTTTTTTTTACTTTATTGCTAAAATTATCTATCATTTTTTCATTGCCATAAGCAACATAGCCACGCGCTTCACCAATTGCACCGGTAAACTCATTCTCAACTTTTAATGATAATGTCAGCCTTGCTGTAGCTCTTTCCAGCTCAGTGACCTGCTCCTTAATCCCGCCTGATGAATAATAGGAAATGCCCCCTAATACTAGAATCAGCAACGTTAGAACAAAAAAACCGATTGTAATTTTGGTACCTACTTTTAAGTGCATCATAAAATCCTCCCATTTATAAATGTTGTACCCTTGATTCCCGCATTAGTAACTCCATTTCCCGTTCATGTACACGTAAATCGGTAAGCTACATGACATTACTATTCCCTTCACTTTAAATGGGATAATTTGCGCACTATACGAGAGCTATGATGTTTAGAATTTAACATTTTAGAGTTAAATTCCACTTATATACTTTATTGTACAAAAAAAGAAAAACTCCTGCATACATTTTCGTATACAAGAGTTTTTTCGACTTTATACTCATTTGTTAATTATTATACGTTGCCTTTTATATACCCATCAAGCACAGTTTGCTGTTTAGCAACCATCGTTCGTGCTGAAGATACTTCCCGTTTAACCTGGGCATAGGATGTACCGCCAAACGAATTGCGGGCGCCAACGCAAGTTTCAACTTTGATAGCTTCTAGAATATCCTCACCAAAGAGCTCGGAGAATTGTTTAAATTCAGCTAAAGTCAAATCCATCAGCCACTTTTTATGTTCAATGCAGTAAGCTACACATTTCCCGACAACCTCATGCGCCTGACGGAAGGGGAGTCCTTGTTTTACAAGATAGTCCGCCATATCTGTCGCGTTGGAAAAATCATTACGTACTGCATTATCCATCCGGTCCTGATTAATTCTCATGGCCCGAATCATCGCCGCATAAATTGTCAGGCTGAACTTTACGGTATCAATGGCATCAAAGAGACCTTCTTTATCTTCCTGCAAATCCTTATTGTATGCCAGCGGCAGACCTTTGGCAATTGTCAGCATAGCCATCAAGTGACCAAAGACCCGTCCGGTTTTGCCACGCACCAGTTCGGCGATATCCGGATTTTTCTTTTGCGGCATAATGCTAGAGCCTGTACAATGCGCATCATCAAGTTCAATAAACTGAAACTCACTCGATGACCACAAAATGACTTCTTCACTAATCCGGCTAAGGTGCATCATCAGGATGGATGCAAAGGACAAAAATTCCAAAATGTAATCCCGGTCACTGACCGCATCCATACTATTTTCATAAACCTGCCCAAACTTTAACGCGTCGGCCACAGCATGGCGGTCAATCGGGAAAGTCGTGCCGGCGAGCGCCCCTGCGCCAAGCGGCATAATATCTGTACGCTCCCACACGCCGTTTAGGCGGCTGAAGTCACGGGTCAGCATAAAGAAATAGGCCATCATGTGATGAGGAAATAGTATTGGCTGGGCGCGCTGTAAATGGGTATACCCTGGCATAATGGCCTCAGGATATTTTTCGGCAGCCTCAATCAAGGCTTTTTCAAAATCCATGATCAGCCCGGCAATAACCTTGATTTCCTTTTTCAGATACATATGCGTATCCAAGGCCACTTGATCATTACGGCTGCGTGCGGTATGAAGCTTGCCGCCAACCGCGCCGATACGGTCTGTCAAGCGTTGTTCGATATTCATATGAATATCTTCAAGTGATACCTCAAAGGAAAAATTGCCTGCCTCGATATCCTTGAGTATCCCTTTAAGCCCTTCAATAATGGTATCTGCTTCATCCTCTGCAATAATGCCGCATTTAGCCAGCATGCCAGCATGCGCAATACTACCGGTAATATCTTCTTTATACATTCTTTGGTCAAAAGAAATGGATGAGGTAAACTCATCCACCATAACATCAGTTTCTTTGGCAAATCTGCCGCCCCATAGCTTAGCCATTGTTATTTACCTGCTCCTTTTTGCATCAAAGCACGAACTTTAAGCGGCAAGCCAAACAGGTTGATAAAGCCTTCAGCATCTTGCTGGTTGTATACTTCATCACGGCCAAAGGTTACAAATTCTTCACTATACAAGGAGTATGGTGATTTAGAACCAGCGCTGATGATATTGCCTTTATAAAGTTTGAGACGTACTAAGCCAGTTACTGTTTGCTGGGTAGAATTCACAAACGCATCAAGCGCTTCTCTGAGCTGCGAGAACCACATACCATCATAAACAAGCTCAGCATATTTGATAGCAACCTGTTCTTTATAATGAAGGGTAGCTCTGTCTAAAGTCAGGTATTCAAGTTCCCGGTGAGCATAATACAAAATAGCTCCGCCTGGATTTTCATATACGCCGCGGGACTTCATACCCACTAAACGATTTTCTGTAATATCAGTAATGCCGATACCATGATGTGCGCCAAGTTCATTAAGTTTGGTCAAAAGTTCAACTGCACCTAATTTTTCTCCGTCCACGGAAACAGGCAGTCCCTTTTCAAAGGCGATTTCAACATAAGCTGCTTTATCAGGAGCTTGTTCCGGAGTTTTGGTAACCATATATACATCGTCAAGCGGTGCATTCCAAGGATTTTCAAGATCAGCGCCTTCATGGCTCAAATGCCAGATATTACGATCCATGCTATATGGACGTTTTTTGGTAACAGGCACTGGTACATTGTGTTTTTCAGCATAGTCAATAGCATCTTCACGAGAACGAATATCCCATTCGCGCCATGGAGCAATAATTTTAAGCTGAGGAGCCAGTGCTTTTACCGTAAGTTCAAAACGTACCTGGTCATTGCCTTTGCCTGTTGCGCCATGGGCAATAGCATCTGCGCCTTCCTTTTCAGCAATTTCTACCATGCGTTTGGCAATAATCGGACGGGCAAAGGAAGTACCTAAGAGATATTTACCTTCATAAACAGCACCGGCTTTCATTGTCGGCCAAACATAATCTTCTAAGAACTCTTTTGTGAGGTCTTCAATATATACTTTGCTAGCGCCTGATTTCAAAGCTTTTTCCCGAACAGGCACCAATTCATCGCCTTGTCCGACATCAGCGCACATCGCGATTACTTCGCAGTTTTGATAGTTTTCCTTAAGCCAAGGAATAATAATAGATGTATCCAGGCCACCAGAATAGGCCAGTACTACTTTTTTTACTTCACTCATTTGAATTCCTCCTAGATTTTCCTTATTTTTTCCCCATGAAAAGCGCCATAATGGCTTTTTGTACATGGAGACGGTTTTCTGCTTCATCAAAAACAACAGACTGAGGGCCTTCCATTACTTCGTCAGTAATTTCTTCACCACGGTGCGCTGGCAGACAATGAAGCACGATAGCCCCCTTATTTGCTGCAGCCATTACTTCATTATTTACCTGGAAACCCTTAAAAGCTTTAGCGCGAATGGCCTGTTCGCTTTCCTGCCCCATACTTGCCCAGACATCAGTGTAAATTACATCAGCGCCTTTGGCCGCTGCCAGCGGGTCATTAAGAAGCGTAACGGTGCTGCCTGTTGCCTTAGCATCTTCCTTAGCCTCAGCCACAATCTCAGCATCCGGCTCATACCCTTTAGGCGTAGCTGCCGAAATATCCATACCTACTTTTACGCAGGCCTGCATAAGTGCATTAACCATATTATTGCCATCACCGATATAGGCCATTTTGAGTCCCTTTAAGGAACCCTTATATTCGAGTACCGTAAAGATATCTGTCAGCGCCTGACAAGGATGAAGTAAATCGGTAAGTCCGTTAATAATCGGAATTGTCGAATGCGCCGCCAATTCCTTTACATTATCATGAGAAAAGGTTCGAATCATTATCCCATCCACATAACGTGACAGCACTCTCGCTGTATCTTGTATAGGTTCGCCGCGGCCAATCTGGAGATCCTTAGAACTTAAGAAAAGGGCCATGCCCCCCAGCTGCCACATGCCAACTTCAAAGGAAACACGTGTACGAGTCGACGCTTTGGAAAAAATCATGCCCAGTGTTTTGCCTTTCAAGAGATGATGTTCTTCCCCGCGCTTTTTTTTTGCCTTTAAATCCTTGGCAAGATCTAGTATCTCAAATACTTCGCTTTGTGATAAATCATGGATAGATAGTAAATCCTTCCTCTGTATTCCCATGGTAATACCCTCTCTTTCAAATTATACAAACAATAACATTAAGTGTCAAAAAAAATAAAAAATCGTTCGGTGTTACTCTATGCGTCTGCCGAACGATTTATCTATAATTACTGTTCAGCTAAGGTTTCATCTAATACTTTCAGTACTTCATCAATATGGGCTTTGGTAATGTTGAGCGGTGGTAAAAACCTAAGGACATCGCCTGCGGTACAATTAATGATAGCCCCTTTTTCAAGGCAGCGGTTGACAATATCTTTGCCTGGTTTGGTTAATTTAGCACCAATCATCAGTCCTTTACCCCGTACCTCGGTAATTAACGCCGGATATTTACTTTTTAGCTTGTTAAGGCCTGCCTTCATATACTCGCCCATGGCTTTAGCATTATCAAGAAGCTTTTCCTCGTCCATTACTTTAAAAACAGCGTTCGCTGCAGCGCAGGCTAATGGATTGCCGCCAAAGGTTGTGCCATGGTCGCCAGCGTGAAAAGCAGCTGCTGCTTTTTCTGTCGCCAGCACAGCTCCTGTCGGCACGCCGCCAGCCAGTCCCTTGGCTACAGATACAATGTCTGGTTTAATACCATACAGCTGATAAGCGAACATTTTACCAGTTCTACCCATACCTGTTTGAATTTCATCGACAATTAAGAGTGCGCCGGTTTCATCACACAGCTTACGCACACCTGCAAGATATCCTTCATCCGGCACATACACGCCGCCTTCCCCTTGAATAGGTTCAAGCATAATAGCTGCGGTGCGCTCTTTGGATACTACAGCCTTCAGCGCCGCTAGATCATTAAACGGTACATATTTAAAGCCTTCCGGTAGCGGTTCATAGCCATGATGGAATTTATCCTGTCCGGTTGCGGTCAAAGTCGCAAGTGTCCGGCCATGAAATGAGTTCGTAGCTGTAATAATATCAACTTTGTCAGGGCTGATGGACTTGGCATACTTACGAGCCAGCTTAATCGCGCCTTCATTGGCTTCCGCACCGCTGTTGGCCATAAATACCCTGTCCATACCACTTACTTCGGTAAGTTTCTTAGAAAGGAGCGCCATTTCTTCAGTATAATACAAATTGGAACAGTGAATCATTTTCCCGGCCTGTGTGCTAATGGCTTTTACTAAAGCCGGATGCGCATGCCCTAGCACATTTACCGCAATACCACCTAAGAAATCGATATATTTTTTTCCTTCATTATCGTAAACATAAACACCCTCACCATGGGAAAGCACAATCTGATAGCGGGCAAATACCTGCATGTAATGCTGTCCCTCGGTGCTGATTACTGCCTCTTTACTCATACTCATATTATTTCGCCCCTTTTACGTCTTGTACAATCTCTGTGCCGATACCACTTGAAGTAAATATTTCAAGCAGCAAGGAATGCGGCTGACGACCGTCAATGATATGCGCCTTGCCCGCTCCCCCAGAGAGGGCCCTGACACATGCCTCAATCTTTGGTATCATACCGCCGTCAATGATGCCTTCGCGAATCATAGCTTTAGCCTCATAAAAGGTTAAGGTCGAAATAAAGCTGCTCTTATCCTTAAAATCCTGGTACACGCCTTCCACATCTGTAAGCAACATTAGTTTTTCCGCTTGCAAAGCTCCTGCTACTTCGCCTGCCACATAATCTGCGTTAATATTATAGGTGGCGCCATCAACGCCGACGCCAACAGGCGCGATAACCGGAATATAGCCGCCTTTTAACAAATCATTGATAACAGCCACATTAATTTTACATACATCACCGACATAGCCGATATCAACTTGTTTTTCTATGCCGTCTTCATATACGGTGGCTAAATGTTTCTGGGCTTCAATCAGTCCGCCATCCTTGCCGCTAAGACCAATGGCCTTAGCCCCTTTGCAATTAAGCAGCGAAACAATTTCGGTATTGATTTTGCCGACAAGCACCATTTCCGCTATTTGTACAGTTTCAGCATCTGTTACCCTGAGGCCACTGATAAATTCGGTTTTTTTACCAAGCTGCTTTAAAAAGCCGGTTATTTCCGGGCCCCCGCCGTGCACGACAACAGGATTCATACCTACATACTTCATCAGGATAATATCCTGCATTACTTTCTCTTTTAGTTCTTCATTAATCATGGCATTGCCGCCGTATTTAATAACAACAGTCTTGCCGGAAAATTGCTGCATATAAGGCAGCGTTTCTATCAGTACTGCTGCGGTCTGTTCCGGTGTATTAATCACTTTTAGGGCCTCCTTTTTACAAAAAAGTCATTGTCATGGTAGCCTCAGGCCACCATGACAGATAATTTTAAAACTATTTAACTGGAAAGAACTATCAGGTATGATATTCCCCATTAATTTTAACATACTCATAAGAAAAGTCACAAGTCCAGACAGTAGCTGTAGCACTGCCCTGCCCTAAATCAACAGTCACGCTAATATCATGCTCAGCCATTACCGCTCTTAGCGCCTGTTCATCAAAGCTGGCGCCGAGGCCCTTTTTCACAATGGTAATACCGCCAATAGAAAGGGTCGCAGTTTCCGGCTGGGATTTAGCCCCCGAATAACCTACCGCACATAAAATCCGCCCCCAGTTTGGATCCTGACCGAAGAAAGCTGTCTTAACAAGAGGTGATTTAGCAATCGCCATGGCGGCAGTTTTAGCATCAGTAAAATCTACAGCACCCTTCACAGTAACTTCGAGGAATTTGGTAGCACCTTCTCCGTCATGCGCCACTTGCTTGGCTAAATAAATGCAGATTTCTTTAAGTGCGGCTGCAAAAGTTTCATAAGCTGCGCCCTCAGCCCTTTCAATAACCGGATTTTCTGCTGCCCCGTTTGCCAGTACTGCTAATGTATCATTTGTACTGGTATCACCGTCAACAGTTACCATATTGAAGGAAACATTCACAGCATCGGTCAGTGCCTTTTTGAGTACAGGTGCGGCCACCGCAGCATCTGTTGTAATACAAGACAGCATTGTCGCCATATTAGGATGAATCATGCCTGAACCTTTGGCAATACCGGCAATGCGAACTTTCTTACCGGCTAGTTCAAATTCATACGCGCACGATTTAGGGAAAGTATCTGTAGTCATAATAGCCAGTGTGGCATTTTTAGCGCCGTCTGTGGACAGTGCCTTGGCCGCCTGTTTGATGCCTGTCTCGAGTTTATCCATCGGCAGCGTCACACCAATAATACCTGTTGAAGCAATAAGTACCTGGTCATCAGGTACATTTAACGCCGCTGCGGTGATATGCGCCATGGCTTTGGCATCTATAAGACCCTGCTCACCGGTGCAGGCATTGGCGCAGCCTGAGTTTATGACAATCGCCGAAGCCTGACCCTTATCGGCCACCTCACGTGATACGATAACCGGTGCAGCTGCCATTGTATTTTGCGTAAATACCGCTGCCGCTGCTGCCGGAATACTGCTATATATTAAAGCAACATCTTCTTTGCCGCTTTTTTTAAGACCTGCTTTGACACCTGCTGCCGTAAAACCTTTAGGCGCAGCAATACCGCCTGTAATTTCTTTTAACATTTTATTTTCCCCCTCCAAGATGGTGTTTTCCTTATGGATATAACGGCGCCTGCTCAAGCCCGACATGTTCCTCTAAGCCAAATAAAATATTGAGACTTTGTACCGCCTGACCGGAAGAGCCCTTTACCAGATTATCAATAACCGACATTACAATAACGCGGCCGGAATGCTGATCAAGCTGCCAACCGATATTACAGAAATTGCTGCCGCGTACGTGCTTAGTCGCCGGGCTTACGCCGCGGCCTGCAAGGCGTACAAAGTACTCGTCTTTATATAAATCATAAAAAGCAGCATCAATATCATCCATGGTTACGCCTGGTTTTAATGCAGAATAGGAAGTACTGAGTATGCCGCGCGCCATGGGAATAAGGTGCGGCACAAAGGTAATCAGCGTATTCTCACCGGCCATATCTGTCAGTACCTCTTCAATTTCCGGCATATGACGATGACCTGCTACACTATAGGCTGTAAGATTATCATACATTTCGGTAAAGTGACTGCTGAGTTTCAAGCTACGGCCTGCGCCCGAAATACCGGACTTAGAATCCACAACAATGGATTTTGGCTCAATGAGTTTGGCCTTTAAAAGCGGGGTCAAGGCCAAAATTGCTGCTGTACAATGACAGCCTGCATTACCGATAATATCGGCTTTTTTAATCTGATTGCGGTATAATTCCGGCAAACCATAAGCCGAATTCGCGTTTTCATGTGTATGCTCGACCTTATACCATTTTTCATAAATCTTTTTATCAGAAAAGCGATAATCCGCCCCGAGGTCAATAACCTTAACCCCCTGCGGCACAAGTTTTTGTGCCAGCTTCATAGCATGCCCGTGCGGCAGTCCCACAAATACGACATCACTTTCAGCCAATTTTTCTTCTTCCTGCATACTAATTAATTTCTTATCATAAATGGCAGTCAGGTGCGGATAAATGCTAGCTATCTCGGTCCCTGTACTGCTTTCGGAAGTAATATGTATAATTTCAGCTTGCGGGTGATTGTGAAGTATCCGTAAAAGCTCGGCACCCGTATAACCTGTTGCGCCAACAATACTAACTTTCATTCTTCCACCTCTTTCTTTTATAATTATACATCTTCATGAATATTAATGCAACTGTTTTTTGTATACATTACGGAGTTATGGGCCATGGGTTATGGGTTGTGAGCTAAAGCCTTGGATGCTTCTTCATATAACTCGTAACCCATAGCTCACAGCCAATAGCCTGCTTTTATACATTCCCTAAATATACATACTTAAGATATTTCTGTGCTGCTTCTTGCGCTCTAATAAGCGTCTCCTTGCTGGTTGCCGGAATATTCATTTTATACTGAGGAAAATAGCGCGATAAATGAAGCGGCATCGCAGGGTCAATGGATGCCAGCCATTTGGCAAGCTGGCCAATTTCTGCGGAAGTTTCATTTAGCCCCGGAATGATCAGGGTAGTAATTTCGACATGACAATGCCTTGCCGCAAGTTCTACGGTTCGCTTGACAGCCGATAACTGACCAGCGCAATACTCGCGGTAAAAATCATTTTGAAAGGCTTTAACATCAATATTCATGGCATCAATATAGGGCAGCAGCTTATAAAGCGGCTCTTCATTAATATACCCATTGGTAACAAGCACATTTTTTAGCCCAGCTGCTTTGGCAAGCGCTGCGGTATCAAAAATATATTCATACCAAACACTTGGCTCAGAATAAGTGTACGCAAGGCCAATATTACCACTTTCCTTTAGTTTTAAAGCCTCTTTTACCGCCTGACTTGGTAAAAGCTCTGTTGTCTCAGGCTGAGCCTGCGCCAAATGCCAATTCTGACAAAACTGACAGGTAAAATTACAGCCCCAGGTACCTAATGACAGAATAAGACTGCCTGGATAAAAGTGATACAATGGCTTTTTTTCAATTGGATCAAGGGCAATTGCCGCACATCTGGCATAATTCATTGTATATAGAATATTATTTTTATTCTGCCGCACGCGGCAAAAGCCGGCTTGTCCTTCCCCAATTGAACACTCTCTAGGACAAAGGCCGCATACTACTTTGTCCCCATGCTGTTTATAATAAAGCGCCTGGCGCATGCCTCATTCCTCCCGCAGCCTATTGATAGCGCGTTACTGTAAAGCGGTAAACCTCCGCTTGCTCCTCGGACCGAATTCCGGCTTTCTCTTTAGCGATACTTAGCTGCTCTTCTACCGTATTTACCCCTTCGAGCATCGGCAATAAGAGGCCTGTACGCATGCCTTTTTTCACTATGACTCCATACCGCGCCGGATCTAGTTCCTCTATACTGCTAATGCCTTCCGGCTCTGATAAAATATCAACCGAAATATCGATACCGGTTAGTTCCTCTGTCACTACCGGGGTAAACCGAGGATCCTTAGTTGCAGCCTTTACGGCATTATGAATGACTTCTTCGGCAATGGTGGCCTCAGTGGACAAAAATGTACCAATACAGCCGCGGAGCCGCCCGCCTTTTTTCAAAGATACAAACACACCGGCCCGGCCAGAGAGCAGCGGCGATAATTTTTCCGGTACAGCCATCAGTTCATGATGCTCTAAATAATATTCAAGGCTTTGTCTGGCCAGCTGAGCCGGCTCGCTAATCTTTTGTCTGGCCTTTTTTTGCTTGGCCTTTGCGTTATTAAGTTCGGCAATAACTACCCCATAGCCGACACCAAACGGCCCCTCATAGGACAATACCTCAGCCTTTGCTGAAAGTCCCCCAAGAACGCCTAGCAAAAACACGGCCGGTCTAAGCCCGCACTCGCCTGCTTCTTCGATTAGCGTCCTTTCCATACCAAGCAGTGACTTTATATCTAAATGCTCCATCGCCGCCAAAAGCTTTTGGTCAAATTCCTGTCCGCGCGGACTATAGCCAGCCGGGGCGTCCGGCACCAAGCGATGTGATAAATCACCTGATGCAATAACCGCTACCTTTTTATCAATAATGCCAATAGCCGCCTGCACGGCCTTGCCAAATGTATACATTTCCTCATATGGTAGCATGCCAATGGATAAATGCACAAGCTGTCCCTTAAAACCGGCCTGATGCAAATAATATAAAGGTACTAACGCCCCATGATCAAGCGACAAACTTAAACGATAATTTTTAGCAACTTCATCCGTCAGCTCCAGCAAATTAACACCCAGCCGTTCGGCTTTCCTGATAATTTGCTTGATTAATAGCCCATCTGTTTCAAACCCCAAGTTCACTTCCGGTACGCCAAAAGCCGCCAGGTTTCCCTTGAGGCGGGGATGAATACTAATACTCACTGCATCTTGAAATACCGGACCATGCGGTGTAATAAGCACTATGGTCTGCGGGTTATGTTCCTTAATCCGCTCCGCTGCCGCTTTAACCGCTGAAACAGTGGCTGTTATTTTAGCGAGTTCCTCTTTTCCAACCTCTGGAATCATAATTGGCGGATGCGGCAGCAACGCACAGGCTACCAAATTATCCATATCAGCATCTCCCTTATCAAATACCACCATCTATAGCACAATTCTCTCGTTATCTTGCCACCGCATGGTCAAAATGATACGCCATAGCCTTGGCAATCTGGACGGCTAACCGTTGTTGGTAACTTTCGTCCCGTAATTGTGCCGCCTCATTTGCATTGGTAATATATCCGGTTTCTACCAAGATACCCGGAATAGTAGTTGCATTCAACACCAATATATTTAAATCCTGCTTAGCTTGTCGTTTATTGCCAGGCGGAAAATTTTTTAAAGCCTGCTGCATAATTTCCGCCAGCAGTTTATTATCAGCTAGTTTATTATTATAAAATACCTGCGCGCCAAAGAGTCCGGTCTCACGAATTGCATTGCAGTGAATGCTGACAAACAAATTGGCGCCGGAATTATTTATGAGCGCTACCCGTTTTAATAAATCATTTCGCTTGCCGCCTTTGCCGCGGGTATAATAGTCCATATCACTATTTCTAGTTAGTGTGGCCGCACCGCCATGCTCTGCGATAATTTTTTCAAGTTTAGCCGCAATAGCGAGCGTAATTTCTTTTTCTATTGCCCCGTTGCCGCTTGCCCCGCTGTCAATGCCGCCATGCCCTGGATCAATCATAATACTTTTTCCCTGCAATACATCTAAATTAGCCTTATCAACATCATCAAAGGTAAAATAGGCAAAAGTCAGCCAATTGATGACGATAGCCGCCAGCCCCCAGGCGAAAGTGCGATAAAGTATCTTTTGCCGTATCGTTACCAGCAAGATGCATTCCCCCTTTTTACACCTATGGTCATACAAAGTATGCAAAGCAGCCCTTCAATATACCGTCAGTATAGCCAAAATTGACAAGGTAGGTTAAAATTATAGTGAGGTGTATGTTATGTTACGACGTCATTTTACGCTTATTTTATTTATAGTATTTTGTACCTCCTTTATCTGGGCGGGCGGCAGTACGTTATTAAAAAAGTACATTCCTGCCACAACGCTTGCATTTCCAGCCCCAGCGGAGCATGCAAGCGGTCTGTGGGATCGCTCCTATCGTATCATTAACCTAAAAAGCGCCGTTAAGGCCAAAATTGATACCAAGAATTATGTTCATTTACAGGATGTTCCTATCACCATGCAACAGGCCATCATTGCTACCGAAGACAACCGGTTTTATAATCATTTTGGTCTGGATATCTCCAGTATCGCGCGGGCCCTCTTGGTCAATATGCAAACAGGCAGTATTGCAGAAGGCGGCAGCACGATTACCCAGCAGCTTGTCAAAAACCTGTTTTTATCCCAGGAACAAAATTTTGGCCGCAAAGCTGAAGAAGCAGTACTGGCACTTGATATGGAGCTTCGGTATTCTAAAGAGGAAATCCTCGAAATGTACCTCAATACCATTTACTTTGGTTCAGGCGCGTATGGTATCGGCGACGCCGCCCGCAATTATTTTGCCAAACAGCCGCCTAATCTGAACTTAGCCGAAGCCTCGCTCCTAGCCGGCCTTCCTAATGCCCCTTCTGTCTATTCACCTTATGTCAATTTTTCCGCCGCCAAACAGCGGCAGGCTGTAGTACTTGCGGCCATGGTCAAATATGGCTACCTTGGTCCGTCACTAGCTGATGAAGCACGCACAGTGCCAATCAGGCTGGCCAAATAGAGAAAAAAGCACAAGAGCGATTTTGCTCTTGTGCTTTTTTAGTGTATGGCCCTTTTTTTCGTTTGCCCGCCCAGCACATCATGCACCTCGGCAATGGAGACAAAGGCATTGCTGTCGAGTTCCTGGACAATTACCTTTAGCTTGGCAATTTCCAGGCGGGTAATCACCGAATACAAGACCTTTTTGGTTTCTCCTGTATATCCACCTTCGCCATATAATACCGTCACACCGCGCCCCAGTCTTGCCAGCAGAGCATCGGCAATCTCCTGCGGATTGTCAGTAACAATCCATACCCCCTTGGATTCATCAAGCCCCTGAATGGTAATATCAATTATCTTGAACGCCACAAAATATGCCACCAGAGAATACATAGCCTTATCCCAGGAAAAAATAAGCCCCGCACTGCCAAGTATAAATATATTCATAAACATGACCATTTCACCAACAGAAAATCCGGTACGTTTATCCAGGATAATTGCCACAATTTCTGTACCGTCAAGCGATCCTCCGTAACGGATAATCAGACCTACGCCTATCCCAACGGTAATTCCGCCAAATATCGCGGCTAAAAACAAGTCATGCGTCACTTCTGGTACGGGATGAAACACACCAACCCAAAAGGATAATGAACATACAGCAAATATCGTAGAAAAAGCAAAAGTTTTGCCGATCTGCTTATAGCCTAAATATAAAAACGGCAGATTCAAAACAACAATAAATACACTAAGCGGAATTTTAGTCATGTAGCTAGCCATAATAGAAATACCCACAACGCCGCCGTCAATGATATTATTGGGTACCAAAAATTCCTCCAGCCCGATAGCTGCCATAATGGAGCCAATAAATAAAAAAAGGTATTTTTTTAGATATTTGATAACTATGCCTTGCTTTGCCATAGCTTCCCCTCCCAAGCTATACTAGTTTATGATATTTTCCGTGAACTAAACTCTAAGAAAATATAAAAAACCGGAAAGAACAAAGCTTTCCGGTTTTCTTCGATAGATTAACGTTTGCTAAACTGTGATGCTTTACGCGCTTTTTTGAGACCGTATTTACGACGTTCTTTTTCACGCGGGTCACGAGTGAGGAGTCCTGCTTTTTTAAGAGCCGGACGATACTCTAAGTCCACTTTAAGTAGTGCACGAGCAACACCGTGACGAATTGCACCTGCTTGACCGGAAGGACCGCCGCCCTCCACTTTTGCAATTACATCATATTTGCCAATGGTTTCAGTAAGATTAAGCGGCTGCTTAATAATAAGCTCTAATGTCTTTAAGCCAAAGTATTCCTTAAGGTTACGACCGTTGATGACAACATTGCCTTCACCCGGAACCAGACGAACTCTGGCAACCGAGGTTTTTCTGCGGCCAGTGCCATAGTAATTAACCAATGCCATGCTATGTTCCTCCTTTCAGGTGATTATCTCACGTTAATTTCTAGTACTTCTGGTTGTTGTGCTGCATGCGGATGATCTGCACCAGCGTATACATTCAATTTACGGTACATTTGACGACCAAGAGTATTCTTGGGCAACATACCTTTAACAGCTAGTTCGATTACTCTTTCCGGTCTGTCTGACATCATTTTGCCAGCAGTTGTGAAGGTAGTTCCACCTACATAACCAGAATGACGGAAATATGTCTTTTGGATAAGTTTTTTACCTGTAAATACTGCCTTTGCAGCATTGATAACAATGACATGATCACCAGTATCAACATGTGGTGTGAAAGTCGGTTTATTTTTACCGCGAAGAACTTTAGCTACTTCTACGGCTAGTCTACCTACGGTTTTACCTTCAGCATCAATAACATACCATTTGCGTTCTACATTGGCTGCATTTGCCATAAAGGTTGTTTTCATTGCTATATCCCTCCTTGCTGATAAATACATTACAGTGATCTCTTTTACCATTCATCCGGGGCTAATCGGAATCATCGCAAAAAGCTCATAGAACTATTTTATAGAATATGCTCGTCTCTGTCAAGGACTTTTACTTGCCTTAAGAGATTTATTTTCATTTTTTGACTTATTTCATGTTTCGCCAATAAAAAAGCTGGCCAGAGGCCAGCAGCTTTTATTGTTCTTGCTTCAGCTGTTTTTCTATATTCGGCATAATAACGCGTACGCCGCGATCATAGAAGAAATATTCCCAGGCCCAGTTTAATAGGACCATAATTCGGTTACGGAAACCAACTAAGCGAATGACATGAACCATCAACCAGAATACCCAGGCAAAAAAGCCGGAAAACTCCCAGGTACCCATTCTGGCAACCGCCTCATTACGGCCAATCGTCGCCATTGCCCCCTTGTCCTTATATTGAATATTCTGAAGCTCTCTACCTTTAATCAAATTTATAATATTGGCTGCAGCCACCTCAGCCCCTTGGTTGGCAACAGGCGCAATCATCGGCAGCGGCCGACCTTGCCATTCGCAATGCGCTGCATCACCAACAGCAAATACTTCTGGATGATCCGGCGCCTGCATAGTAGACTCGACAATAATACGCCGCATGCTACCAAGCTTCAGTCCGGTCTGAGTAACCAAACTAGCAGCCTGTACCCCGGCGGCCCAAACCAATGTATTGGTCGGAATAATTTCACCGCTGCCTAAGGTTACCTTTTCCCCATCAAAATCAACCACTTTAGCGCCCACGCGAACATCTACTTGTTTTCTCCAGAGCGTCTTAGCGGTAACTTCCTGCAGACTTTCCGGCACTACAGGCAATAAACGCGGACCTGCTTCTAATAACAGTATCCGTACTTCTTTCGTATTTAATTTTGGATAATCCTTTTTTAATATCAAATGCACTAGTTCTGACAAAGCGCCCGCGCTTTCCACCCCGGTAGGCCCACCCCCAACAATTACGAATGTCAGCATGGCCCGTCTTTTATCAGGATCAGGTTCCTGCACCGCGCGTTCAACCATAGTCAGAAACTGATTTCTAAGTCCTACAGCATCTTCAATATTTTTAAGCCCATACCCATTTTTGGCAACAGACTGCATGCCAAAGAAGTTAGTCGACCCGCCGACTGCCACAATAAGGTAATCATATGGTATTACGCCATCCACGGTTTGCACCTGTTTGGCCGCCACATCAACACTTGTTACTCGCGTTACCCGGAAATCCAGGTTTTTCTGATTGCGCAATATACTGCGAACAGGATAGGCAATATCACCGGCCTGTACACCAGCTGTCGCTACCTGATATAAGAGCGGCTGAAATAAATGATAATTTCGTTTATCAACTAGCGTAACATCAACAGGAGCATTCGCTAATGCTATTGCAGCCCTCAAACCGCCAAAACCGGCACCCAAAATTACAACATGGGGTCTTTTTTGTTCCATAATACATCCTCCACAAAATAAAAATAAATGCGTATTTTATTAATTTGCGATTATTAAACTTCAATCGATTTTTGAATTTTCTATCAAATTTTTGTGTGAAATTACCAAAGTAATATGATTATTATAATATAAAACTTTATTAATTTCTAGTCATAACCACCTTTTACAGTTATCCTCTTAAACGATTAATTTTCCATATATAAAAAGCCTACAAGCCAAAGCCTGTAAACCTTTAATAGTTGCTTACTATTAAATAACAAAAAGCTTACAAGCTAATCGCCTGTAAGCCTCTAATTAGTAATTTGGTGCGGTTGGCGGGATTTGAACCCGCACGGGTCGCCCCGCCACCCCCTCAAGATGGTGCGTCTGCCGTTCCGCCACAACCGCATAGGATAAATTTTCACTTAAGAGCACACATTTGTGTTATCACTCTTACCCACGAAAGATATTATAGCAGACAAAAATATATTACGCAAGCAAAAATTAAAAAAGAATCTACTGGTTATTCTATCCACTCTCATTACTCTACAAAACTCAATTAATTTCTAGGTTTGTTGCATATTTAATAAGCGAGCCTGTCGTCTTGGAAACATACGGGCCTGTAAGCATTTCTCCATGCTTACCAATCTGTTTTTGAATCTTCTCATCCTGCATAAGGGCAGAATTCATAGATACTTCAACGGTATACTCCCCCGCTCCTAATGGCTTACCGCTAATACTAAATAACTTGCTAGAAAAATTCCCATTCTTCACCGCAACCTTAGATTCTCCATAATAATACATGTTTGTCAAAACAACAACCAGCTCCGTATCGTCAGGCAGATTGGTTGTGCCAAAAATCTGTACTTGTCCCTCATTCATTTGCGTCTCTACTTGAAATGCCACTTCAATCTTATTTTTGGCAAGGTCCGCACCGCTATTGTGTTTTACAAATGTGAACACAATACTACTGAAAGCAAAAAGCAACACAACAAAGCCAATCATAAAATCCGTGGTGCTGTATACCGAGCGACCCTTAAGCTCAATATTACGCTGCGGCCCCATCATTACCTGCCATTCCACGTTTTGGAGCGTATGACCGCATTCCGCACATCGCACCCAACCACGCGGAATTTCCGCGTTACATTCAGGACAATTCACAATATCCACCCTCTCTACCGCCAGCTGCAGCTTTCATTAGTGTTTATGTCTGGGCAAATCAGGCAAGTGGAATGGAAGGCATTTGCCAGAAAATCGTTAAAGCATTATTTTCCATTCTACAACATAGTAACATAAAAACCGTCATTTTTCGCCCATTTTGAATACAGCTGGGTATCCATAATTTAAGTTAACATTTTATTATAAAATCACAAAAAATATTTACCATAATATTATTAAGGGTTCTTTTAAAAATTATAAAAGTACTTTTTATGCTATAATGGTAAATTTACTTTGTATTTTATATTCGCTACATTACAGTTATTTCCTGCTTTAACAATAAGATTTTTTTCATTATTGTCACTTTTTATAAAATATGTTGGTAAAATGCTTATAGCAACAAAAAAACCCATTGAAAATTATTAATAAAATTCAATAGGTTTATGCTATAAAGTTTGGTGCGGCCGAGTGGATTTGAACCACCACGAGGTTGCCCCCACTAGCTCCTGAGGCTAGCGCGTCTGCCGTTCCGCCACGACCGCATTGTTAAAAGTACGGAATATCCAGGTTTATAAGCATTTTGCACTGCCAACGTGATTTATTATACCACACCATAATGGAATGTCAACAAGAAAGTCATAGAAATTTATAGAAAAGCCCTTACCTACCTAAACAATTTCTGTGCCTGCTGCCTTAAAATTCAATCAACTTGTACCGTTTTTGCATAATTAACGATATTACCCGGGCTTTTAGCCACAAAAGCCCCTGAAAGCATCTCGCCATGTTTGCCAATCCGCTTTTGAATTGCTTCATCCTGCATCACCGTGGACACAGAAATTTGAAGATTGTACAAGCCTACTTCCAATCGCTTACCATCCATGCTAAATTGTTTAGAAAAGCTTCCATTTAGCACCCTTACTTTTGACTCACTAGCATAGGAATTATTAGATAAAACCATGACTAGATCTGTTCCATCGGGCAGATTTGTTCTTCCCCTAATCTCTAACTGACCGTTTTTTTGCTCTGGCTCAATACCAAACTCAACATCAATCTTATTTTGGGCAAAACATGCTTCGTTATTGTACTTAAAATATATAGCACTACAAATAAAAAATACCGCAACTAATAACAAAATTATTTTTCTGTTATCCACTGAGTGAAACCTGATATTACTACTTTCTTCTTGCTGCATCACGCCCTGCCACTTGACGCCTTCAATGCTATGACCGCATTCTGCGCATCTCAGCCAACCATGCGGAACTTCTGCATTACATTCCACACACTTCATATTATCCAACCTTTCTACCAGCTGCAGCTTAATCATAAAAGAGCTTATTCTTTCTATGGGCACTAGGGAAAAGCACTAGGACCTAACATACAAGATTACCTATACAAAAATATTGCGCCCACTTTTAATACAGCCAGTATGCAAATTTTATTACTTTCTTAGTATAAAAGCTTAACAAAATAAGTTCCATATAGTAAGCAACATCTTAACAATAATTTAATAATAACTTTACTTATTATCCGCATACCAGCACGTTAAAACAAAAAGGACATTCCTGTAGAATGTCCTTATGTGCCTTGGTGGCATTTAATTTTCAAAGAGATTTTCTTTATGTGCTCCTCAACAGCAAATTAACTATTTGCACTCTTCAGGAGATACAGCTTGGTATCGGCAACTTGAATCAATTCGTCTAAAGTTTTTGCCTCTGTAGGATATACTGCATAACCGCCGGAAGCAGAAATGTTGATTTGCAATTTTTCCGATACCTTAGTTAACTCCTTTTTTAAGCGCTCCATGATTGCCTTTACTTTTGCTTCATCTGTATAGGCTGCAATAAGCAAAAATTCATCTCCACCCCAGCGTACAGCAAGATCTTCTTGTCTAATCTTCGCCAAAAGTAAAGCCGCCACTTCCATCAGCACTTGATCGCCCTGCATATGTCCATATGTATCGTTTATAATTTTAAAATTATCACAATCTAACAGCAGTACACTGAGTTTCTCATTTTTCTTTTCCATCTGAGACCGCATTTTAGGAAAAAAGGTAGTGACAAATCTTCGATTATATAATCCTGTCAAACTATCCCGTTCCGAATAAAACTTTACTTGGTCATATTGCTTGCCAAGCATAAACGCAATTGCCAGATAAAAAACGCCAGGAATAAGTAATGTGCCAAGTGAATATTCCAAAAATATATAGGCGTATATTCTTATACTTATTATGACGAGCAGCATAACAAGTACGCCAATAATCCTGCCTGTATATTTCATGCCAATGACCCCTGTTCATCTGTCTTATTAAAAGCGGCTATGAGCTATGGGCTAAAGGTCTTTTGTTTCCCTTATAACTCGTAAACCACAACTCATAGCCCCGAGGCTCCTTACTAATTGCTATTTTGTCAGACACCATTGCCACGCATTCCAAAAACTGCCAGCCGGTGTTGGATTGGGCTTGTAGTTGACTACATTGTCTTTTACAGCGTCAATATCTGCCCGAAAATACAGCGGAATTATCGGACATTCCTGAGCAATAAGCTCTTGTATCCTAAAATAGCAAGCTTTACGCGCTTCAATATCCACAGTACTTGCGCCCTGCAGCGTCAATTTATCAACCTCGGGGTTACGCCACCCTGGATAATTTTGCCCATCTTTTCCATGCCCTGGTATGCTTTTAGAATTCCAAAAGCTGGCGTTATCCGGTTCAATACCGGAAACCCAGGCAAACATCGCCGCTTCAAAGCGACGGCTTTTTAAAATATCACCAAAGAAAGTCTGTGCCTCAAGCGGACGCACTTCAACTGCTGCCCCGATTTCCTTAAGCTCTTGCACAATAGTTTGTGCCACATTATCACGAACCGGATTGCCTGCAGGATATACTAAGGAAAAGGCTAGTTTTTGGCCATCTTTGACAAAAATGCCGCCAGCACCTTGCTGCCAACCTGCCTGCACCAAAAGGTCTTTAGCAGCATTTACGTCTCTCGCTGGAAGAGTCAAGGCCGGGTTATACGCCCAAGATAAGGGTGACTGATCCCCAACCGCTATACTTGCTGCCCCTTTTAAATTGCTATTGATGATTGCCTGACGGTCAATGCCTAAGGAAATTGCCTGACGAACCTGCACATCTTGAAATATGGCATTATCTAAATTAAAGTCCAGATGTTCCCAAACCATCGTTGGCGCAATTAATGTAGTTACCCCATGAATTGATTTTACCTGTTCCAGCAAATTGAGCGGAAAACCGTTGGCAATATCCACCTCGCCTACCTTAAGCTGAGACAGTAAAATATTGGTATCTGGTATTACTTTGTAGATAATCTGATCTAACTTTGGTCTCCCGCGAAAATAACCTAGATTAGCTTCTAATATAAGAGATTCCGCCATACGCCACTCTCTTAGTTTAAACGGACCTGTGCCAACAGGGGCCCGATTAAAGGAATCTTTATTAATATCAGCACTGTCCGCCAGTCTGTGTTTCGGTAAAATGGTCGTAAATAACGTCAAATAGGGGGCATAATATTCCTTAAACTTAATAACCACCGTATATGGATCTGGTGTATCTACGGCTTTAATCCGGTCATAACCGTCACGGGACAATATATTTACCTTGCTGTTCATAATGGTTTGCCAGGTAAATTTAACATCCTCTGCCGAAAAAGGTGCACCATCATGCCACGTCACACCAGAACGCAGACGATAGGTAATGGTACAGCCATCTTGACTTACACCGCCGTTTTGCATTGTCGGCACATCAACTGCCAAATCAGGCAGGTATTCACCCTTTTCATTATTAGTCACTAAACCACTATATATAAGGCTGCTAACTTCCGCTGTCGGCAGCAAATCTGATAATAACGGATTGAGTGTATCCGGCTCATATAAACTTCCGTAAACCACTTGCCCGCCCTGCTGCACTTCATGTTTAGCCGGAGTCTCTTTCCCCTGCTGCGGCACTTGTTTGGAAGCCAGCCCGCAGCCGCCAAGAAATAAGGCTGCTGCCAGCATAAATACCGCGGCACTTTGAACATACCGCAAAAAAAGCACCTCGTTTCAAACTATTAGAGCCTGTTACAAAATACCCATCTGCGTCGCTCTCCCTCAGCCGCTTGCTTGACGTATCCTAGTACGCCTGCGCGGCACGGCTTCTGGTACGCCTAGCATCTGGGCATTTTGTAACAGTCTTTTTAATTTTAATGTTATGTGTTTTTTTAAAACACACTCTATTAGTCATGATACAACTCCAAATAATGCTGTTTATTCATCAGCACTTTACCTACATATTCTCGTGTTTCCTTAAAAGGGATCTGGTCAATTGCCGTAAAAGACGCCGGCCATTCATACTGGCGCATCCACTGCTTTACATTGCCTCTGCCACCGTTATAACCAGCCAGCATAAGTACCTCATTATCTTTAAATTCCTTTTTTAGCGAAGCCAAATACCATGTACCCAGGCGAATACTCACTTCTGGGTCATTTAACTGTTCTACCGAAAAATCCGCATAATCCATCTGCTGAGCTACCCAGCTGGCAGTTTCAGGCATCATCTGCATCAGACCTGCAGCCCCCTTAGGTGATTTAGCACTCGAGGCAAACTTACTCTCTGTCCGCATTACACTGATCACTAAAATAGGGTCTACTTCATTTTCTAGTGCATACCGATAAATAATTTCTTTATAGGGAAAAGGATATACGTATTTTTTTTGAAACCAAATGCTACTATATAAAGTATAACCACAAATAGTAACAATTGCTACAAAAAACATCAACATTTTCACACATGCTTGAGCACGCCGCAATCTCAATCACTCCGTCTTTGAGCAGCATTATCGCACTGCCGGCTCATACATTAACCTATGCAAAAGCATAGTAATCCATACTAATTTTTAGTCTGCTGCCGGATTCTGCACCAGGCCTGAAGAACCTGCGCAGCTGTTGTCTCAGTATCGCGGTTATTATCAATTACAACCTGCGCTAGTTTAGCCTTATCCGCCAGTTTTCTTTGTGCCTGAATCCGAGCCAGGGCCTCTTTCTTGGACAAATGGCTGCGGGCCATAAGCCGATCCAGTTGAACCTCTGGCAAAACATACACTACCCATACCTCATCAGCCATAGTTTCCCATTTCACTTCAAATAAGAGCGGCACATCAAGTACTGCCACATCATATTCCTGCTCTTTCGCCTCAGCTAGCTGCCTTTGGGCCTCCCGGCGAATATACGGATGGGTAATTTCCTCCAGCCAGGCTCTGAGGTCAACTGAGTCAAATACCAGCTGGCCTAACTTTTCGCGATTGATTTTCCCGCCAGACAAAATATCCCGGCCTAAGCGCTGGGTTATTGCCTCAAATGCGGGTTTCCCTGGCAAGATGGCGTCATGAGCTATTTTATCTGCATCAACAATATAAGCGCCCAGCTCAGTGAGCATTCTGCTTACAGTACTTTTCCCACTGGCAATACCGCCAGTCAGTCCGATAATATACATTTTTCCTCCGCTTAGCGCTGGCAATAAGGGCAGTAGTGCGTACCTCGTCCAGCCACTTCCTTCCACTCGATTGGTGTACCGCAGGTCTTGCAGGGTTGACCTTTACGCCCGTATACCAGTAAATAATTTTGATGGCTGCCGCTTTTCCCTTCGCCGTCCCGATAATCACGAAAGGTAGTACCACCATGCTCAATTCCTTCAGCAATAACCTGGTTTATCGCCTGATATAAGCTGGCTGCTTCCGTTTGGCTCAAACTAGCAGCAATCCGTTCAGGCAAAATTTTAGCAATTGCCAAGCTTTCATCAACATAAATATTTCCAAGTCCGCCAATTACCTTTTGATCCAGCAGCAAGGTTTTAATTTTACCTTGCCGTCTTTTTATTTTATCACTAAAATAATCCAGCGTAAATTCTGGTGACAATGGTTCCGGTCCCAGCTGAGACAGCCCTGAAATGCGCCAAAGTTCTTCTTCCGGCAAGACATAAAGTGTTCCAAGTGTCCTGGTGTCGGCATAAATCAAAGCATCTCCATTATCAAGACAAAATATAATCCGCGCATATTTATCGCGGGCCATATCTTTGGTGACGTACTGTAACCGCCCGGTCATCCTCAGATGCACAATCATAATCATGGCATCCTCTAAATAAAACAGCAAATACTTGCCGTGCCTTCTTAGCTCTCTGATGGTTTTCTTACTGACTACCGCCTGAAATTCATAGGGCGCCGGCCACTTAATAAGACGCGGCAATAAAACTTCTACATTGGCAATTGTCCGTCCAGTGACCTTTTCGCATAAAGAACGGCGAATAGTTTCTACTTCAGGCATTTCCGGCATATATATCCCCCATTACTTAGCTGCAGCCCAGTTTTCCCCCATTTTCACTTCCACTGTCATGGGAACTCTTAAGTCTACAGCCTGTTCCATAGCCTTTTTTACAAGTTTGCTGACCTTGTCAGCCTCATCTTTGCTGACTTCCAATACCAATTCATCATGAACCTGCAGTAAAACCCTGCTTTTTAGCTTTTCTTCTTGTAAGACCTTATATACTTGAAGCATGGCTTTTTTTATAACATCGGCCGCCGTCCCCTGAATGGGCGTATTCATGGCCACCCGCTCAGCAAATGAACGCTGATTAAAGTTCTTGCTATTAATATCCGGCAAATATCGCCGTCTGCCAAACAAAGTAGTTACATACCCTTTCTCATGCGCATCTTGTACCGTTTGATCAAGAAAGTTCTTAACTCCCTGATACTTTATAAAATAACTGTCTATATAAAAACCCGCTTCTTTACGACTTACCCCAATATCGCGAGATAAACCATAATCACTGATTCCATATACAATACCAAAATTAACAGCCTTAGCGCGTGAGCGCATCTCACTGGTAACCTCAGCTATCGGCACACCAAACACCTGGGCAGCTGTCCTTGTATGTACGTCCTCATTATGCCTGAAGGAATCTAACAGATTCTCATCACCAGACATATGCGCCAAAATTCTCAGTTCAATTTGCGAATAATCAGCTGACATAATATAGTCATAGCCGCTGCCTGGTACAAACAATTCACGAATACGCTTTCCAATTTCAGTACGAACGGGTATATTTTGTAGGTTAGGCTCAGAGCTGCTCAGGCGCCCAGTCGCTGTCACCGTTTGATTAAAGGTTGTATGAATACGACCTGTTGTTTTATTCACCAGTATTTCCAGACCATCAAGATAGGTGGACTTTAGCTTGGTAAGCATACGATATTCCAGCAAATTATTAATTAAAGGATGCTTTCCGGCTAATTTTTCAAGAACCTCCGCATCTGTCGAATAACCGGTTTTGGTCTTTTTTTGCACAGGCAAGCCCAATTTTTCAAATAAAATTACCCCTAGCTGCTTGGTCGAATTTACATTAAATTCTTCTCCTGCTAATTTGTAAATTTCCTGCAGCAGTACGCCAACTTGTATACCAATGTCGGCAGAAAGCTGTTTGAGATACGTTACATCTATTTGAATACCATGCCCTTCCATTACAGCAAGTACCTCAGCTAAAGGAACCTCCATATTACAGCATAGGTCATCGAGCTTATTTTGCTTTAAATATTCATCCAAGACACCTGCTAATAAATGCACCAGCCATACCGCTTGTCCTGCATACTCGGCAGGCAGAACCGTGCTAGCCAAAGGACTGAAACTTCGGCTTAAATACTTTTCCGCTAGGCTCTCGAGCGGGTAAGCTGCTGCTGTTGGGTCAAGTAAATACGCAGCTAATAGTATATCAAACTGCTGCCCCTGAGACTTAATATTATATTGGCGGCACAGCGAATAAACTGTTTTTATATCATAAGTCACCTTGCGAATTTTTGAATCGGCGATTAACCCTATAAGTTCACTAAAACCTAAGGTCTCACGCGAAGCAAAATAGGGGGTTTCTTCAATGACCACCGCAATACCAGATAGTGTGAGTTCAGGCACCTTCTTAGCCGCTGCCATGTAAAATTCCATACAACCGGATTTTCGAATAAGCTCAGCTGCCTTATGTATTTTAGCTGCATCATTTAATATAACAGCCTGAGGTATAGCCTCGGCAGGCTTGGCAGCAGCTTTGCAGCCCGGAAACAATTGGTCAAACCGCTCTAATAAACTTTTAAATTCACACTGACTAAAAAGTTCATACAGTTTTTGACTGTCTGGCGTATAGCCGCAGTTTGCCAAGCTGACTTCAAGCGGCATAGCACATTCAATCGTCGCCAATTTTTTTGATATAAGAGCAAGCTTCGTATTCTCTTTGAGTTTCTCCTGCAATTTTTTGCCTGATACGTTGTCGATATTAGCTAGAACCTCTTCTACTGAACCATATTCCTGAATAAGCTTAATGGCTGTTTTTTCGCCCACGCCCGGTACACCGGGAATATTATCTGCGGTATCACCCATGAGACCTTTAAGATCAATTAATTGAAGCGGCATCAGGCTATACTTGGCCTGAAAGGCGGCTGTGTCAAAGTGTTCCACATCAGAAATTCCTTTTTTCGTTAGATAAACCTGTACCTTGGGGCTAATAAGCTGCAAGGCATCACGGTCACCGGTTATAATGATTACCTCATAGTCTTCCTGACTTGCCTTGCCGGCCAAAGTACCAATAATATCATCGCCTTCATAGCCAGCTTCTTCTAATACTGTAATCCCAAAACCACTTAAAATCTCCTTAACCAGTGGAAACTGCTCAGAAAGCTCAGCAGGTGTGGGCCTTCGATGAGCCTTATATTCTTTATAAGCATCATTACGGAAGGTGGTGCGGCTTTTATCAAAAGCTACGGCAATAGCCTCCGGCTTAATTTCTGCCAGTAATTTTACCAGCATGGTCGTAAAGCCATAAGCGGCATTAGTATACTGCCCATTCGCTGTCATAAGCAGCGGTAAGGCATAAAAAGCACGATGCACTAGACTGCTGCCATCAATAATTACAAATGTGCGCGGCATTCCCCTTCACCTCAATTTAATCAATACTAGACAAAACTCCTACCAGCAATAATACCAGTAGGAGCTCTTACTATTGAAATTATACCTCAGCTATAAACTAACGTCAACCGACCTATCAGGAAAATCCTTTTATTGGTGCCTTATTTCTAATGTGTGCGCTTCATCATTTACTGCGACATTCAAATTAAACAAATGGGGAATATCGTCAACTGAAATATAGGGACATTCGCCAACTTGAGTTACCGGCGCACTTTTTTCCTGAGCAGTTGCTGCCTTTTTCAGAGCATCCCAGACAACCTTTTGCCCTGCTAATTCAGCTAGGGACAAAACAGGCACAACTAATTTTCCGTCAAGACGCTGTACATCAAGCTGCACCGCTTTTCCTTGCCAAAGCACGGTGAGTACCTCGAAAGATAATTGTTTTTTTTCCTTATCGATTTCCTGGTTACCGCCAAATAAGCTCGTTATACTTTGCGGTGCGACATAAATAACATCGCCCTTTACTACTCCCTCTGCCGATTTTTTCCCTGCTTGAACTATATTTTTATTTGCATCCCAGACAATGCCTTGCTTAAGAGCACCCGCTACTGCCCATACCGGCACATAGATTTTTTCCGAAAGAGTGAAT
>JAJFUN010000131.1 GCA_021372375.1 Pelosinus sp.
GTTGATCTTGAGAATTGTTTAGTTCGTAGCTATATTTTGTAATTATCAATTCTATTTCATGCAGTCTGCTCTGAATTTCGTTATACCGACGCCTAAACTCACGGAGTTCCTTCTCCTGCTGCTGCAGTTTAGTAAGCGTCGACATCTTGCTTTCATATTCCTTACCGCGCGTATCTTCACTAGCCTGCTTGCGCGCATGCAGCTCAATCCGCTGACTGCCCAACTGAATTAGTTCTTCGACTGACAGTTTGGTTTGTGTGCTATTTTCTTCTTGTTCATCAATAATGCGCTGACGCTCTTCGCCAATACTCCGGCTAGTTTGCTGATGTTGCTGCAGCTGCTGGCGTATGGCCATTATTTCTTGATTGAGAGCAGTAATTTGAATCTTACTTTCGGTAAGCTTGTTATTTAGCTTTTCTTTGGCCTCAGCTAAATGCTTAGCCTCATCCTGCCATAAATTTACTTGCTGTTTATGGGCACTATCGCGATTTTCAAGGACGGCGATATGCTCTTTTACCGCAGTAATCTTTTCAGCAAACTGTGTATATTCAAGCCGACTTGTATTAAGTTCGGTGCTTAATGTCTGTACTGCGAGCAGTAGGCGCTGTCTCTCCACTTGCATTTTATCAGCATGCACCTTAAGTTCAGCCTGCCGTACCAATGTCTCTTGGTGCTTGGCCTCATTTTGCTTAATTTGCTCAGCAGCTGCCATTCTCGCCGTCTTAGCCGCATCCATACGGTTATTTAAAGCTGCCAGCTTATCCTTAGTAGCCGCTATATTGCCGGCAATAGCCTCAATTTCATTATGCCGACTGAGAAAACTGGCTTCTTTACGATGCGTACTGCCGCCAGTCATCGAGCCGCCTGGATTTAAAAGCTCGCCTTCCAAAGTAACGATTTTTACCAGAAATCCGCTATCCCGCGCAATTTTCATAGCCGCATCAATATTTTCCGCAATAACTGTGCGCCCCAGCAAAAAATCTACTACACTTTGATACTCCGGCGCTATCTTAACAAGATCTTTGGCCAAACCAAATGCGCCGCTTGCACGGGCAGCGGTCAGGTCTGTTTCCCGTGGACGCATGGGTCTAATCGTATTAAGCGGCAAAAAGGTAGCGCGCCCGGAATTTTGCCGTTTTAAAAAGTTAATAGCCTCTTTGGCAATGTCATCACGCTGTACTACAATATGCTGCAGGGCCCCGCCTAAGGCAATTTCTACTGCCGTAACATATTTGTCAGGCACCTTGAGTAACTCGGCGACAGCGCCGCATACACCGCTGCGCCAAGGGGCACTGCTCTTTAAAACAGTCTTTATTCCCCGGCCAAACCCCTCGTATTCGTGCTGCATACTGCTGAGAATCTTACTCCGGGAAGTTAGTTCCTGTAAATTGCTGCTCACCTTTTTGTCTTCTGCAATTAAGACCATTATTTCTTGGTCAATCGTACGCTGCTCCATAACAAGGCTTTGTTTCTTTTCATTGATTGAACAAAGAGCCTTAGCTAATATTTCACTTTCGGCTGCAATATGCGTGGCGTTTTCTTCCGCCCTAGCTAATTCCACCTGATACTCCTGCTGCTGTTTGCTAATATGATCTTGTCGGGCCTTCACCCGTACCATGTCACGCTCTGTGGTGCTCAGACGGTTACGCTCACCGACAATTTCCTGCAAGTGTCCAAAGGTCTGCTCCTGCGCCGCATTAAGCTGCGTTTCCCGCGCTTTGAGCAGCGTGACATTCTGTTCGTATGCAGCCTCTTGCTTAGCTAAATTCCCCTCAAATAAAGCTGCCTGCTGGCACTTGGCCTGCAGTGAAATTTCAAGCCCGGTCAGTTTTTGCTGCAGCTCGGCTTTTTGCTGTTCAATACGCTGCATTTGCTCAGCCAAACGCCCTTTGTTAAGTTGCCCTTGCTTCATACGTTCCTCGAGTACAGCTGCCTTGCCATCCATTCTTTCCAGCTCAGTATTAGCCTGATTAATAGCCTCCTCAAGCTTATCTATTCTCTCGGTAGCCTGCGAAGCTGAGGCTGTTAGGCGCTCAATTTCCGCTTCGTCTACCGCCACCTTAGTACTTGCCGCCAGTTCCTCATCCCGCAGCAGCTGCTGCTGTGCGCCGGCACTTTCGACCATTTTTTCGGCATTTTCGAGCTTGTGCAAGAGTAGCGTAACCTGACAAGCTACCAATTCCTGATGAAACTCATTATACTTTTTGGTCCGCTGAGCACTCTGACCCAAAGGTTCTAACTGTGTTTCAATTTCACCGATAATGTCATAAACACGGGTGAGATTCTGCTTGGTATCGTCTAATCTGCGGAGCGCTTCCCGCTTACGCTGTTTATATTTAGTAATACCAGCCGCTTCTTCAAACAGCAGACGGCGTTCTTCAGGCTTACTGTTTAAGACCTCGTCCACTTTATTTTGCCCAATTACCGGCATAGCATCACGCCCAAGACCTGTACCTGCCAAAAGCTCATGAATATCTTTCAAGCGACAATGGCTTTTATTAATAAAATATTCACTTTCCCCTGAACGAAATACTCTTCGCGTAATGGTCACTTCATTAAAATCTAACGGCAGACTCCCATCACTATTATCAAAGACCAGTGATACTTCGGCAACCCCTAGTGCCCGTCTCCCGGCACTGCCAGCAAAAATGACATCCTCACTCTTAGTACCGCGCAAATCGCGAATACTCTGTTCACCAAGCGCCCACCGAATTGCATCCGAAATATTGCTTTTTCCGCTGCCGTTAGGACCAACTACAACGGTAATACCCTCGCCAAAATCTATTTCAGTTTTATCGGCAAATGATTTAAAACCATAAGCTTCTAATTTACGCAGTAACAAGCACTTCACCACACAACAATTCATTATTTGTCTCGATTATAAAAATTTTATCACGCCAATACAATATATACAACCGCCAATTCATAAAAAAGGCTTTAATACTGGCTGCCTAGCTCGCCCAGGGGACAGGAACCTAGTCCCAAATAACATAAGAGACTTAATAGTTTTTTTATTAATGGTAGAGGGACAAGGTTCCAGTCCCCCTCAGTTGTGGAGACCGAAAAAACAAGGAAGCACCAAAACGTCCCATGAGGTATGGTCGACACGGAGGCCGCCAATCGATAAAAAGAAGGCCTGTTTGACTTAGCAAACAGGCCTTCTTGAAAGTTTTTAGCTTCCCCTACCGCGGCTCTACAATAAATCGAATAGCAGTCCGCTCCTCTCCATCAATAGAGATTTCGGCAAATGCCGGTATTGTAATTAAGTCAATACCATTGGGAGCAACAAAGCCACGCGAAATTGCAATTGCCTTTATTGCTTGATTAACTGCCCCAGCACCTACTGCCTGTACTTCAGCAGTCCCTCTTTCTCTTAGTACAGCAGCCAGTGCGCCTGCTACGGATTTAGGATTCGATTGTGCAGATACTTTTAGAACTTCCATTGATGTTAACCCCCTCTTAGTGTTAGGTATTAGAGCCTTATACATCTATTACTATTCGCCCCCCTTCCTAAAAATTCCTTCTTTTGGAATCTTATACTGTCAGCATTATTTTATTTATTGCATAAGCAGTGCGGTCAGCTTCCAAAACAACCTGTCCGGAAACTTGTCCATCCGGCACAAATACGATATTTTCCAAACCATACACGGACTTCCACTTTTTTGTATTGGCATTAGCTTGGCCTCTTACTTTGGACTCTTCACGCCAATGATAGTGAATGGTCAGCTCAGGGCAGCCTGACCTGCTGCTAATAAACTTCTCCACTAGCAAATCAAATAAATGCGCATCAACCAGCTCACCAAAAGAAGGATGATAAGGGCCGGCCAGCACTACACTCTGATTGGCAAGTTCTTCGGTAGCCTGCAGTCCTGTACGAATTACCTTAATCTTATTATTTTCACACAGCAGCTTTAAAAAAGCTGCCCGCCTGACAGCTTCGTTAATAGTCAGAGGCAAATACTTGCCTTCTTGATACAGTTTAGCAAGTCTAGTATCTGCAATAACCAGCGTAGGATAAATCCGGACAATATCAGGTTTTAGACTGAGAAGCCTGCTGGCGGTTTTGGTTATGCTATTCATATCTTCACCAGGAAGTCCTGGCATCACCTGTATCCCCAAAGTAAAACCATACTCTCTGAGCACCTGAGCCGCGCTTACAACATGGCCTACACTATGTCCGCGTGCAGATAAAATAAGAACCTTCTCATCTAATGACTGTACGCCAAGTTCAACTATCGATACACCAAGGGCGAGTAAATTTTTTAAAATTTCGGGAGTGATAGCATCAGGGCGGGTAGAAAGACGTATGGCGTGAATTTTTCCCGTTTTAAGCGCCTGAAAGGCAGGCTGTAAGAGCAGCGTCTGCATCTTAAGCGGCAGCGCCGTAAAACTTCCGCCGTAAAAGGCTGCTTCGACATGACGCGGTTTAGTAATCATGGCTAGATGCTCGTCAATAATATTGGCCACTTCATCAGGTCCAACCGGCGTATCAAGTCCGGTGATTTTGCGCTGATTGCAAAAAACGCATTGATGCTTGCAGCCATAATGCGGAATAAATATCGGAATAATATAATGTTTCATAATAAACCCCTCTATTAAAAGGACTCTGTTCTTTTCTCCTTCATCGTAAATCTCTCGTAGGGGCAATCCCTCCGTGGTTGCCCGGGTTGTCTCTCCTCAGTTCGTTCTCGGAAAAACGGGCAGGCACAGAGGCCGCCCCTACGAAAAAAAGGCGGCCTCAAGAGCCGCCCTTTTACTTTTCATGCAAAATATTAAATTGAACAAGTGCCTGTTTGGCCGCATGCTGCTCGGCCTCTTTTTTGCTTTTGCCCACACCGATGCCGCAGCATGAGTCATTAACCAGCACTGCCACCTCAAATACTTTATTGTGATCCGGGCCGCGCTGATCCATAATTTCATAGGCAATTTTGCTGTCATTGTGCTTCTGCACGACTTCCTGCAGCAAAGTTTTATAGTCTTTAACTCCTTCACCCCGGCCAATCATCTCGAGAGCAGCCTTAAGCTGAGCTAAGACAAACTTACTAGCCTGCGAGAAACCGCCATCCATATAGATGGCGCCAATAATGGCTTCAAAGGTATCGGCCAAAATAGAGGTTCTTTCTCGCCCGCCAGTGCCGGCCTCCCCCTTGCCTAAAAGCAAGTATTGACCAATATGGAGCTCAGCAGCCCTTTTGGCCAGTGTACCCTCACAAACCACAACAGACCTTGATTTTGTCAGTTCACCTTCCGGCAGACTCGGAAACTCACGAAATAAATACTCACTAATCACTAAATCTAGTACAGCATCACCCAAAAACTCCAAACGCTCATTATGAATAACCCCCATATTGCGGCATTCATTGGCAAAAGAAGTATGAGTAAGTGCCTGATGCAATAGCTCTATATTAGAAAATCTAACCCCTAAAGCATCGCATAGCGCGCGCAGCGCTGTTATGCGATGCTTATCCAAAATTTCTCTCATAACAAACTAGTCTTGATATTTTTTCACCAGAATAGTTGCATTGTGTCCACCAAATCCAAAGGAGTTGGAAATAGCCACATTGACTGTTTTGGCTTTTGCCTTATTGGGTACATAATCTAAATCAAGTTCCGGATCAGGGGTTTCATAATTAATAGTCGGGGGAATAATATCATTTACTACCGTAAGAACACTGGCAATACATTCAATTCCACCTGCCGCACCAAGCAAATGACCTGTCATAGATTTTATAGAGCTAATCGATAATTTATAAGCATGTTCGCCAAACACTGTTTTGATAGCTTCCGTTTCACTGCTGTCATTTACCGCTGTTGATGTACCATGTGCATTGATATAATCTACATCCTCAGGCTTAAGACCAGCATCCTTTATGGCGAGCTGCATGCATTTTGCCGCAAACGCACCGCCTGGCGACATATTGGTCACATGATACGCATCACAATTTGAGCCATACCCTGCAATTTCGGCGTAAATACGAGCCCCTCTAGCTTTGGCATGTTCCAGAGATTCTAAGATTACAATGCCTGCGCCTTCACCCATAACAAAACCATCACGATCCTTATCGAAAGGACGCGATGCTTTGTCCGGGTCATCATTACGCGTTGACATGGCTTTCAAAGAACAGAAGCCAGCCATCGCCGCCGGAGCAATCGCAGCTTCGGTGCCGCCGGCAACCATTACATCAGCATCCCCGCGTTCAATAATCCGAAAGGCATCCCCAATGGCATTGGTACCTGTAGCACAAGCTGTTACCACACAAGTACTTGGACCATGAAGGCCAAGCGCAATAGCAGTTTGTCCGGCCGCCATATTGCCAATCATCATCGGCACAAAAAACGGACTAATCCGATTAGGACCTTTCTCAAATAAAACCTTAAATTGATCATGAAGCGTCTCCATACCACCGATGCCATCACCGATAATAGTACCGATACGATCACAATCCTCGGCTTCAAGATCAAGCCCTGAATCAGCCATGGCCATTTTACTGGCCGCTACAGCAAACTGCGTAAAGCGATCCATCCGCTTTGTTTCTTTTTTTTCAATATACTGGGTTGCATCAAAATCCGTTACTTCACCAGCAATTCGGGTAGCCAAAGCACTAGCATCAAAACGTGTAATCGGCACAATGCCGGATTTGCCGTCTAAAAGTGCCTGCCAAAACTTTTCTGCGCCAATGCCAATCGGCGTAACTGCACCCAAGCCCGTTATTACTACTCGCTTTTTCAAAAAACATCACCTCGTACCTCTATATTTTTGGTGACTTGCAATGCTGGAAATTATCCAGCTATCTTATGCTTCTACAGATTCCACCTCACTGAGAAGCTGTGTAAATATTTGTTTTACAGAAAGAATTTCTTTTATTCTGTACATATTTTCGCCGGTAAATACTAGTCCAGTCTCTACATCACCCTGCTGCGCACGAACCAACGCCTTAATAATGCAAAAGTTCCTTTTGCAATGCTTTAGACAAGCATCACAGACCTCTGGCGCCGGTACCGTACCGTCTAGAATTTTTTCGGCGAAAGGATTTTTCAGTGCTTGTCCCGGCAGACCTACCGGACTTTTTATGATTACAACATCTTCTTTCTTGGCTTTTAGGTAATATTCCTTTAAAGCCGGTGCGCCATTGGACTCCTCACTCGCAGCAAACCTTGTTCCCATCTGCACACCATCGGCCCCAAGCTTCATAACTGCAGCAACATCATAGCCGTCAATCACGCCGCCGGCGCCAATTACCGGTATCTTTACTGCTGCTTTAATGTCAGGCACCAAGACCCGCATTGATATATCTGTACCCAAATGCCCTCCGGCTTCTTTACCTTCAACAACAACTGCAGAAGCACCGAGAGATTCGGAAATCTTTGCCAATTTAACTGAAGAAACAATGGGGACAATCGGCGTACCTGACGCTTTCCCTAGGCCAAACATATCGCGTGAAAAGCCTGCTCCTGCCACCACTAAGTCAATTCCTTCTTCGATTGCTGTTTTAACAAGTCCAGCAAACTCGCGTGCAGCTACCATGGCATTTATACCAATGATACCCTTACCTTGCGTAAGTGTTCTCGCCAAACGAATTTCACTACGCAGTTCATCAAAACTCATCCCAGATGCGGCAATTAAGCCAATACCGCCA
>JAJFUN010000139.1 GCA_021372375.1 Pelosinus sp.
GTCGAAAGTACTTGGTTGGAAACGGCCTGGGAGGATAGATAGTCGCAGGTTAAGCGAAAAAGCACTCTGATTGGAGTGCTTTTTCTTTATTATTATAACAAACTTGATAGTATATGACTCTATGAGGTTCCACCTGTTCCCATACCACCGTCGCCATTGACACAAACTAAATGGCAGCTCTATTCTCTATATGAATAGAATAACTAGGGCCACCCCGAGCAGTAGTTAAGCTCATAAACGTCTAGGTAAGCACTGACGTGCTTTTGATTATAGCCTGCGTGTCGCAGATGCTTGCCATTTAGATTATTTATTTTTGGATAATAGGTTACGGCATTTTAAACGGCTAACTTGGTTGGAAACGGCCTGGGAGGATAGATAGTCGCAGGTTAAGCGAAAAAGCACTCAGAGTGAGTGCTTTTTTATAGCTCAGAATAGGTTTGAAGTGTTGTGTTTTAAAAATTCCCCTCTAGAGAGGGGTGGCGCGTGAGCGACGGGGTGTGTTTGGTATAGGCAAGGTCAATAAAAAGACCCATGGTGAAGCAACCAACACACCCCGCCCTTTGGGCACCCCTCTCTAGAGGGGAACTAAGGCAAATACTGGTCTTGGGTAACTGTCGATCGATTATCTGCAATAGTTTACGGCATTGTAAACGGCCTGAAAGGATAGATAGTCGCTGATTAAACGAAAAAGCACTCAGATGATGAGTGCTTTTTTCTTACTATGAGATTTTCATTAGACCCTCTCGATGGCAATGTCAAATACATATCATGGAAGTAATTGTTTTTATCAAAATGGTTTTGTATTTAAAATGTAGGGGCGGCCTCTGTGCCTGCCCGCGTAGTGGCATTCTAGCACGAAGCAACTAATCTATGGTACTAAGAAAAACAAACTTATAAGAAACGCTTTACTTAATACTATAGAAAGGCTACTTACATTAGCTTGTTTGTACGCGGGCAACCACGGAGGGATTGCCCCTACAAAAACAAAAATTCCATTTATTTGAAGCGTAGATATTTGACAGTGCTCTCGATGGAGGGCACGCGAGTTACTTGTACCATTCTTTATTGTCGCGGTATTTTTTGATTGCTTCTAATTTTTCCGGTGGTAAAGCACCTGATTGCCACAATGCTTTAAATTCGTCGGAATTTTTGAAACTGGTACTCCACTGAAAGGATCCTTCGGGTGAATAATATGTAAATAATACGCTTTGTTTTATGGCGGTAGGCAAGCTGCCGTTATCATCGGTCAGCAACACGTAACTGCCATTTTCATCAATTTCGCAGCATAAGGCTGTAAGGTCATCTTCAATTTCAGCATCTTTAAAGCCGATTGCTTCATAAAACTCAAGGATATTATCATTCATGCTATCATCTCCATTTTCTGCCTAGCGGTTACTTGTTATTGTATCCTAAAGTATAAAATTTAACAATAGGCTCAGCTTGCGTTATAATAGATATATAAATTTAAAAATAGGTTCAGCTGGTCTTATAATAGATATGTAAATTTAAAAAGAATAGGAAATGCTATGAAAATTATAATTGACGCCGATGCTTGTCCGCGCAGTGTTTTACAAATTTGTGTTGAGTTAGGCCGAGGATATGTTGTGCCTGTCTGCACAGTCGCGAGTTTTAACCATCAGATTGTCTCGGATAATCATATTGTAGTGGGTAATAATTCGCAGGAGGCCGATCTCAAGATCATAAATCTGACATCAGCCGGCGATATTGTGGTTACGCAGGATTGGGGCTTAGCAGCCATGATCCTAGGGCGTAATGCTTACTGCGTAAGTCCTGGCGGACGCGAATACCTTGAAGATAAAATTGAGTTTTTGCTGGAAGAACGCGAAGCCAAAGCCAAACTTCGCCGAGGTGGTGGGCGAACAAAGGGGCCTAAAAAACGTACAGCAGAAGATGACCAAAAATTTCGTTGCACGCTGGAACGCCTTATTGGCGAAGCAGGTAAAGAAGGCAAATAGTATTCAGTTTTTGTGATATACTAATAAGGTATTCTCGCTTTTTTACATAGTGAAGGGTAGGAGGTAATAGCATGGAAGAAAGATTAAATGCATTAACCCATGGAATTGGCGCATCTTTATCATTAATAGGTCTATTGGCGCTGGTTATATCAGCGTATTTATACGGGGGGATATGGCATCTTGTGAGTTTCAGTATTTATGGGACATCACTTTTTTTACTGTATCTGGCATCCACGCTGTATCATAGCTTTACCAATGAAAGACTCAAATATATTTTTAAAATTTTTGACCATGCGGCTATTTATCTCTTGATTGCCGGTACCTATACGCCATTTGCCCTGGTACTATTGCACGGTACGCTCGGCTGGACGGTGTTTGGCGTTATTTGGGGTCTGGCCTTAATTGGTATTGTGTTTCAGGTGTTTTTTGTTAAGCGATTTAAAATTTTGTCGACATTATGTTATCTGTTTATGGGCTGGTTTATTGTTGTTTGCATTAAGCCACTGGCGAATACGCTGCCAGCAATGGGGTTATCGTGGTTAGTTATTGGCGGGCTTTTTTATACAGTAGGAGCGGTTTTCTATTTGTGGAAGCGAATTCCTTATAATCATGCCATCTGGCATTTGTTTGTGATTGCTGGCAGTGCCTGTCATTTTATTACCGTGTCTTATTATATATTGCCTTTTCAGGTTGTGTTATAAGTGAACGGAGTAGAAATTTAGTTTGTTGTAACATAATCCAGTGCATTTTCAAAATCAGCTGAAAGCGGGGCATGAACGGTAATTAGTGATTTACTTTTGATATGCTCAAAAGTTAGCGAACTTGCGTGCAGTGCTTGCCTTGGCATCCAGACTGTGCGGACACCGTACATTTTGTCCCCGATAATCGGATAGCCATGGTGCGAGAGGTGCACCCGGATTTGATGGGTTCGGCCTGTTTCTAGTGACAGCTCCAGCAGGGAGGCATCGGCGTAGGTTTTAATTGTTTGATAGTGTGTAATAGCTTTTTCACCGTTTAATGCAACTACTCTGCGATTAGGCAGGCTTGGATGGGGGCCAATCGGTGCATCAATGGTTCCGGCGGAAGGTGTTACTATGCCGCGTACTAACGCCTGATAGGTGCGACGCAGTACTTTTCCTGTTAATTGCTGTTCCAGTGTAGTTTGGCTATAGGCGCTTTTGGCAAAAAGGATGCAGCCTGAAGTTTCTCGGTCTAATCGATGTACCGCACGGATAGTTGTCAGTATGCCGCGCTCTTCAAAATAATAAGCTAAGAAATTGGCTAGCGTACCGTTTTTTGTTTGTCCGGTAGGATGAACTAATTGATAGGCCGGCTTATTTAATACCATGAGGTATTCGTCTTCATACAATATGTCAATGGATCCTTTCTCCGGGTTAACCCCATAGGAAGCATCTTCGAGGGTAAGCACTTGTAAGGTGTCGCCTAGCTTTACTGTTTTTTGCAAATAGGCCGTTTTGCCATTTAGTAAGATTCCTTTTTTGCGGGTTAGTTTTTGAATTTTCCGCCCAGAATAGTTTAGAAACTCTTTTAAATATTTTTCCACCGTTAAGCCGGCTTGTTCAGCAGCTATGTTATGTTTTACAAATGTCTTCATTTATCGGGAGCCTCTTTCTGTAGAATTAGATTATTATACCATTTATTTGTCCTAATATACAGAAAAAAAGCAACCTTAAGTTAGGTTGCTTTTTCTAACGCTAAAATTAGGCGACATTTTCTTTCCTAGTTGAAGAATTATTTAATAACTGATGCAGCTGCTGTTCATCAAGTTCTTTTTCCCATTTAGAAATCACAATTGTTGCCACACCATTGCCGACTAGATTGGTCATGGCACGTCCTTGAGACATAAAACGGTCTACGCCAAAGATTATGGCAAGGCCTGCAACGGGGATGGTGGGGATGGCAGAGAGGGTAGCTGCTAGTACAATAAAGCCGCTGCCTGTTACGCCGGACGCTCCTTTAGAAGTTAACAGGAGAACAGCCAAGATCGTAAATTCCTGGATAAGCGTTAATTGAGAATTAGTCGCTTGTGCTACGAATAAGGCCGACATGGTGAGATAAATTGATGTTCCGTCAAGATTAAAGGAATAGCCTGTGGGAACGACTAAGCCGACGATTGATTTTGCACAGCCGAGCTCTTCTAATTTAGTCATCATGCGTGGTAAGACACTTTCCGAAGAGGCGGTACCGAATACAATCAATAATTCTTCTTTTATATAAGCGAGAAACTTTAGCAGACTAAACCCTGAGTATTTGGCTACAGTGCCAATAATCAGGAATATAAATAACAGACAGGTAAAATAGAAAGTTCCGAGTAGTTTCATTAATGGTACAAGAGATTCAATACCGTATTTGCCGATTGTGAAAGCCATGGCTCCGAAAGTTCCGATAGGGGCTAGTTTCATAATGATATCTACGATAACAAACAGCGTATGCGAGACATCGTTAATTAAATTGTAGACCGCTTTGCCTTTGGAACCCATGGAAGAAAGCGCCCAGCCAAATAGTATGGAAAAGAATAAAACTTGTAGAATATCACCCTTGGCAAAGGCATCAACCGCGCTCCCAGGGATAATATTCATAAAAAAGTCCAATGAACTGTGGTGTTGGGCAGCTGTAGTATAGGAAGCAATGGCATTGGCATCTAATGTGCTGGCATCAATATTCATGCCGGCGCCTGGTTTGACTACATTTACAATTATCAGTCCCATAAATAAAGCAAATGTGGTAATAATTTCAAAGTAAAGCAGTGATTTAGCGCCAACACGGCCAACTTTTTTCATATCATCCATGCCAGCAATACCGGAAACAATAGTACAAAAGATAATGGGGGCAATTATCATTTTAATCATTTTAATGAAAGCGTCACCTAATGGTTTCATACTTTCGCCAAAAGCGGGAAACAAATGTCCGGCAAGGATTCCCAAAATAATCGAAAGAAAAATTTGAAAATGCATAGATTTGTAAAACGATTGATTTTTTTTCTGTTCCATTTTTACATGCTCCTTTTTACTCGAAATGGGGTTTTGAAAGCATGGTATCACCAGAGCATAACCATTCGTTATGTATGCCTGTGAACCCGCACAATTATTAATGATGGCAGCTACGCTTGTTCTAGCAGCACAAACGGCATAGCGCAGTGATACTAACGCTTAGAATATGCTGCATAACAAAAGGTGTACCAGCATTTGTTATAACCATGCTTTTATTAGTTGGTTAGTCCCTTTATTATATATTATTGCAAAAGTAAAAATACAAAACTTGACATGGTCTAATATATAATGCAATATTGAATAAAAAGAGACAAATTAAATGCATGCTTATGCATGAATACTATTATAATGCATAATATGGTTTTTCGGCAATATACATTTGTGTTTTTTATGGAGGTTATTATCATGGAAGAACGCGATTGGTTGATATTAAAAGTACTTTACGAACAAAAAAACATTACAAAGACTGCACAGTCTTTATATATATCCCAGCCAGCCCTGACGGCGAGGTTACGCCAAATTGAAGATGAATTTGGCGTGAAAGTTGCATATCGCACAACGAAAGGGGTACATTTTACGGCTGAGGGCGAGTTTTTGGTCAATTCTGCGCAAGATGTTCTGCAAAATTACCGAAAAATAAAGGATGATGTGCTTAGCTTAGGCGATAGGGTGGCAGGCACACTCCGAATTGGTGCTAGCAGTTATTTTACAATGTATATGCTGCCAAAACTGTTACGGCGCTTTGGCCAATCGTACCCTGATGTTGAATTTAAAGTTGTTACTACTTGGAGTCGTGAAATTTTTAATCTAATGCACAATCAGGAAATTCATGTTGGCTTTATCAGCTCGGATTACGGGTGGGCCAATCAAAAGCATGTTTTATTTGAAGAAGAAATTTGCATTGTGTCCCGTAATGAATTTGATTTTAAGGAACTGCCAAAATTACCTAGGATAAATTATCAGTCTGATGGTCTAATTAAAACCATGATTGACAAATGGTGGCGGGACAATTTTGCCGAGCCGCCCTTTGTTAGTATGGAAGTAGATAAATTGGCGACCTGTAAGGAAATGGTGATGAATGGTCTTGGTTATGCTATTATGCCAAGCCTTATTATGAGTGATCAGTCAAAAGTATATAAATCCATTTTATATGATAAGGACGGGTGTCCTTTACGGCGCAGCTCATCGATGATTTATTACCATGAACTGCTTGGCATTAACGTAGTGAAGGCGTTTACAGGCTTTGTTGAAAGCTTAAATGCGCGTAATATGTTTTTCCCTAGTAAATAGAATACTATGCGTTTAATACATATACAACGCATTAAATTTTGCACGGGGCTTTAAAACCAGAAATTTCGTATTTTACTCTGTGCCCCGTGCCAGGAGCCCTGTGCAAATTGTTTAGTGCGATATATACAGATTGTTAAAAGTTATTGTTGCATTATTTCTGCTTCTATGTTATTATCTAGTTAAGCACCATCCTTATAGTAACTTATGTTAGTAGTATTGCAAGTTGGAACATGGTTTCAGGTTTTGCAAGTGCTTCTGGGTTTCGGGTCAAGGGTTGTGTTTTTTGTTTTATGTTTGAGATTTTAGGTTTTGCAAGATTGTGTTTTGGTGTTTAAGAAAAGAGGTTTTACAAGATTTTTATAGTTGTGTTTGGGCTATAAGGATGGTTGCTTTATTAGGAGAGGGCGGATGCCCTCTCTTTTGTTATCTAAGAAAGTATAACATTTCGGGATAATCATCTATAATTTGTTTTTCTAAAATTGCCGAAACGTTACTTTCTTGTAGTTCTAAAAACGCAAGCGTTTTATTTATTGTATTATTTACTCTTTTTAGTACACAATACTACTACAAGTTGTGTAGCTGGTATTGGGGTGTTTCAAAATGCAGATATTGGTAGCGGAAGATGAAAGCGGCTTGCGGGAATTATTGCGGGCCATACTTACCGAAGAAAAATATTTGGTGGATGAGGCGGCAAATGGTGAAGAGGCCCTCTTTAAAGCAGAACAGGATATTTATGATTTGCTTCTTGTCGATATTATGCTGCCAGGAATTGATGGCCTTGAATTAGTAAAAAGGTTACGGGCCAAAGAGATCTTTGTCCCTGTACTCTTTTTAACCGCCAAGGACAGTATTGAAGACCGGGTCTTAGGCCTTGAGAGCGGGGCTGATGACTATTTAGTGAAGCCGTTTGCAGTTGCTGAATTACTCGCGCGCATTCGGGCCCTGCTCCGGCGGCGGGGGTCATTTGGCAAAGAAGGAAAGCCAATGTATGGTAAGCTGACATTAGATCCGAAAGTAAAAGACGGATATATTGACGGGCGGCCCTTGCAGCTTACAAGTAAAGAATATCAGCTGATGGAATTCTTTGTTTTAAATAGCGAGCATATTCTCACCAGGGAACAGATATTTGATAGGATTTGGGGCTTTGAATCAGAGGCCGTGATGGGGGTAGTTGATTTATATGTACATTATTTGCGGAAAAAGCTGGCCGTATATCAATATGACTGGGCGGTTCAAACAGTACGGGGGGCTGGCTTTATGCTAAAGGATAAAGAATAATGTTTGGTGCGACCCTTAGAAAACTTACGCTGCTGAACTTGAGCGTTTTTTTGTTTCTCTTTGTTACCTTTGGCATGCTGTTATACAGCTATGTTGCTCGGCAATTATTTGATGATGTGGATGTATTAATGCTAAGGCATATCTTTGCTATTTTTATAGTTAGTTTACTGATTGGGACAGTGGCGATTTCTCTAGCCAGTTATTACTTGGCTCGCCGTGCATTAATTCCTATCAAGGCTGCCTGGGAGAAGCAGCAACAATTTACGGCCGATGCGTCACATGAACTTCGGACGCCGCTTGCAATTATCAAGGGCAATGCTGAGCTGATGCTGAGACACCCGGACAGAACTATCGCCGAGGAAGGTAGTCTCATCTCAAATATCATTCGCGAGACGCTGCGCATGAACAAACTAATTGGCACGCTCTTAACACTTGCCAGAGCTGATGCACAAAAGGCCGAGCTAAAACTAGAACGAGTCAGCCTTAGGGAAATACTTGAGAATGTTATTGAAATTTTTCAGGGGTTATTTGAAGAGCAAGGCATAAAATTGGTTTTAAGTACTGAGGGTCAGCTTGCGCTGTATGCTGATAAGGAACGTTTACACCAATTATTTATAATTTTACTGGATAATGCCCGTAAGTATACAGTTACAACAGGAAAAGTAAGTATAATTTGTTATGAAGAAGCCAAACGTATACATATACAAATAAAGGATACTGGATGCGGCATTTCAGCTGCGGACCTGCCATATGTTTTTGATCGATTCTTTCGCGGCGATAAAGCAAGATCCCGTGAAAGTGGCGGTTCAGGTTTAGGACTGGCTATTGCCAAATGGATTGTCGACAAACATGGGGGAGAAATTAAAGCAGAAAGTCAGTTGGGTGTTGGCACGGTTTTTTATATTACTATACCGCTAAATTTGTAAATACACTTCTTGGAGGTGTATTTTTTTTACATTCATCATCTAAAGAAAATCAAAAAAATTAGTTTTAAACTAAGGTCAGGTTCAGGTTCAATAAAAGAATAGGGTAGAGGGAGGATTTTTAGTTTTATGATATATAGAAAAAAATTAGGCTTATCCTTATTTAGTGCCGGCTTATTGATCTTAAATACTGGTTTTGGCTATGCAGCCCCTGCTCTGTCACTACAGGACAGCATTGATCTGGCTCTCCAAAACAGTCAGGCAATAAAGATGGCGGCAGCAGACAATGCTAAAGCCCAGTGGGGTATTAACGAAACCAAAAGTTCATTTTTGCCCAGTGCATCACTTTCTACAAGCGGCACACGCAGTTCTAGTTTGGCCGGGGATGCGGCAAGCAGCTTTAATAGCGCCTTAAGACTAAACTGGCAGCTATATTCCGGCGGTAGAAATAATGGACTTATGGATCAAGCAAAATTAAATGCTGACAGTGCTGATTTAGCGCTTGATAAGACCAAACAGCAAACAGTTCTTGATGCAACAACTGCTTATTTTAGTGTACTGCAGGCCAAAAACATGGAAAAGGTAAATCAAGAGACAGTGGATAGTCTGACTGCGCACTTAAACAATGTACAAGCTCAGTATGGAGTAGGCGTAGTAGCTAAGTCTGATGTGCTGCGTTCGGAAGTGGAGCTCGCCAGTGCCAAGCAAAATTTGACTAAGGCCCAAAATGCCTATGATGTGGCGGTGGCTACACTCAACAATATTATCGGTGAGCCGCTTGATACAGCAAACGAATACAGTGATGATTTCAATCATGATTCCTATGATGTATCGCTGGAAGATAGTATAAAAGCAGCACTTACTAATCGTCCGGAAATCGCGCAAGCCCAAAACAATATTGAAATTGCTGAGGCCGGTGTGCGTGTGGCCAAAAGCGGCGATCTACCTACCGTTAATTTAAGCGGGACAACAGGAGTAAATGGAAATTCATTTCCAGGAAATAATGACAACTGGTCTGTTGGCCTGACGGCAAGCTGGAATATTTTTGATGCCGGCTTAACGAGTGCCAAGGTAAAAGAAGCTAGAACTTCGACAGATAAGGCGCTGGCGGCCCAAAAGCAAACAAGTGATGCAATTGAACTCGAGGTTCGTCAGGCATATCTTGGCATAGCGGAAGCACAGCAGCGAATTCAGACTGCTCAGGTAGCGATTGATAAAGCCAGTGAGGATATGAATATTGCTCAAACCAAGTATCAGGCAGGTGTCGGCACCAATCTTGACGTTATTGACGCACAGCTTGCGTTAACACAGGCAAAAACGAACTATACGCAAGCCTTTTATGATTACAGTGTAGGCAAAGCCAAACTGAATAAAGCAGTGGGAGAGCCTCAGAATTAACAGGAGGAAACGATATGAAAAAGATCATGGCGATTGTTTCAAAATATAAAATGTGGATTATTTTGCTGCTCTTAATTGGTGCCGCGGCAAAAACCATTACGGTACTTTATGCCAGTACTCCTGTCAAAAATATAGCGGCAGCTATGCCGGTAGAGCGGGGAAATATTACCGCAACAGTTGCTGCTACCGGCACAATTAATCCGGTTAGCATGGTGGATGTCAGCTCTAAAATTTCCGGCTTGATTAAAGAAGTAAAGGTAGCAGAAAATCAAGAGGTTAAAGCCGGACAGATTTTATTGATGCTTGATGATACCCATTTGCAGGCCCAGGTTTCACAGGCGCGTTCGAGATTTTCTGATGCAGCTGTGAAGTATGAGCGCAGTAAGCAGCTAGCTGAGATCGGCGCAGTGGCCGATCAGCAGCTGGATTCGGCGCGAACCGATTACAATCTAGCTCAGGCTGCTTATGAGGATGCTGTTTCGCAGTTAAATGATACTATAATTCGCGCGCCGATTGACGGTCTTATAATCGGAAAGCCTATTCCGGCAGGACAAGCAGTAGCACCGGGGATCTCGAGTCCCATGGTTATACTGACAATTGCCGATATGTCTAAAATGCAAATCCAGGCCCAAGTGGACGAATCTGATATCGGTAAAGTACAGGTGGGGCAAAAAGTAACCTTTTCGGTTGATGCCTATCCTAACAAGACCTTTAGCGGCGTAGTTTCCAATGTCTCTCAAAAGGCCACCGTGCAGCAAAATGTAGTATATTATAGTGTGCTTGTTGATGTCGATAATCCGGGCGGTCTTTTAAGACAATCCATGACTGCAAGGGTATCGATTAATATCGGTGAAAGTAATAGCTGCATTGTTATACCATTAACAATGGTGAAAACAGTAAATGGACAGCAGGTTGTAGCTGTGCTCAAAGACGGGCAAACCAAGAATGTGCCAATTACTACCGGGCTTGCCAATGATGAAAAGGTAGAAGTAGTCAGCGGGCTTGCCGAAGGGGACCAACTGGTAGCGCCGCAGGCAAAAAAAGACGCGGCTCAAAATAAAGGAACAGCAGCAGGTGGGATGAATTTATTTCGCGGAATAGGCGGTAGGTGAGGTGGTTAAAAGTGACAATTGAGCTTGCCGGAATTACCAAAGTTTATCAAATGGGCGAAACTTCTGTTCATGCGTTAGCTGGTGTTAACGTTAGTATTGAATCAGGTGAATTTACAGCCATTATGGGGCCTTCTGGTTCTGGTAAATCAACTTTGATGAATATTCTCGGGTGCCTGGATCGTCCGACAAACGGTTCTTATAAACTAGATGGGCAGGAAGTAGCTTCTTTAAATGATGATGAGTTAGCGGTTACCCGGAATAAGAAAATTGGTTTTGTTTTTCAAAGCTTTAACTTGCTGCCGCGTATGTCAGCAGCCGAAAATGTTGCGTTGCCGCTGGTTTACGCAGGTGTCGAAAAAAAAGAGCGTTATGAGCGTGCCGTAAAGGCACTTACGATGGTTGGCCTTGAAAAACGGCTTGATCACCGCTCCAATGAAATGTCTGGCGGGCAAAGACAGCGTGTGGCCATTGCCCGTGCACTTATTAACGATCCGACCATTATAATGGCCGATGAACCAACCGGTAATTTGGACACAAAATCCGGTGAAGAGGTCATGGAAATATTTAAAGAGCTCAATAAACAAGGCCGCACCATTATATTAGTAACTCACGAACCGGACATTGCGGAAAATGCCAGAAGGATTGTCGTGGTTCGAGATGGACTAGTAGTACGGGATGATCGGAAAGCGGGGTGATGAGGTGTTTGGTGAAAGTATAAAAATTGCCTTAGATGGGCTAAAAGCAAATAAACTACGGGCCATTCTCACGATGCTTGGCATTATTATCGGGGTTGCTGCCGTCATTGCGATGGTTTCAATTGGGATGGGCGTGCGTTCTAAAGTAGAAAGTTCCATTGCCGGTCTTGGCAGCAATCTGCTAGTCGTTACCCCAGGAACAGGTCCTAATAGTGGTGCTAAACAGGCTGCAGGTTCTGGCATTACCCTTACCGCGAAAGATGCAGAGGCTATTATGCGTGAAGTATCCGGTGTTAATTTGGTAGCGCCCTCAGTAAGCAGACAGTATCAGGTGATTTTTGGCAATCAAAACTGGACAACCAGTATTCAAGGCAGTACGCCGGATATACTGGGCGTTAAAAGTTTTACTTTGGGAAATGGTGCTTTTTTTACTAATCAGGATGTAGAGGCGCGCGGTAGAGTAGCAGTACTTGGCAAGACAGTGGCCGATAATCTTTTTGGGGGCATGAATGCAATAGGTCAAACCATTCGTATTAATAAGGCTCCTTTTCGGGTTATTGGCGTTTTGGCAAGCAAAGGACAGTCATCAGCCGGCACGGATCAGGATGATACAGTAATTATTCCGCTTTCCACAGCGCAGGAACGACTGCTTGGCATTACCTATGTGCAAAATATTAATGTGCAGGCTGCTAGTACTGACGTGATTGATGGAGTGCAAGAGGATATAACAGCTTTGCTGCGTGCCAGACATCATCTTGCCGCAAATGCGGCGGATGATTTTACGGTGCGCAATTTGGTGGCGGTTATGGCTACAGCAGGCGAAGCAACCAATACAATTACGCTGCTTCTCGCCAATATTGCGGCAATTTCTTTATTGGTAGGCGGGATTGGCATTATGAATATTATGTTGGTGTCGGTAACTGAACGAACGCGGGAAATTGGTATACGTAAAGCCTTAGGCGCTCGTTTTCGCCATATACTTTTGCAATTTATGATTGAAGCGGTAGTGATTGGCGTAACAGGCGGGGTTATCGGCATATTATTTGGCATTGGCGCGGCGGCAGCTATCTCCGCAGTAGCGGGCTGGCAAACTGTTGTTTCCCTGCCTGCTATCGTACTTGCCTTCTTATTTTCAGTGTTAGTTGGTTTATTTTTTGGCTTATATCCGGCCCGCAAGGCAGCGCTGCTTGATCCGATTGAAGCATTACGCTACGAATAACTTTTAGGTTTATAGGGGGCAGACCTTGTGTCTGCCCCCTCCTTGTTTTAAATCGACCTCCTTTTATTGTAATGATTCTGCCGAGGACGAATATAAAGTAAGGAGGTGAAGTTATGAAACGCGGCCAAATATTAGTGGGAGCATGGAAAATCGCTAAGATGTATTGGCTCTCGGAAGAACGGCTGATGGCCTGGTGGCTGCTATTTATTGTGATTGCTTTAAATTTGGGCCTTGTTTATATTACCGTACAGGTTAATTTTTGGCATGCGGCGTTTTATCAAGCTATTCAGGATTACAATTATCAGGAGTTTATCAAGGTGATTTTGCGGTATGCATGGCTGGCGACACTGCTGGTGATTATGCGCGGCTATCAGATCTATACACGAATGCTGCTGCATATCCGCTGGCGCAATTGGCTGACAAATTGTTATATAACAGCCTGGCTTTCAAGTAAAACCTATTATAAGCTACAATTTATTAACAGTGACAAAGCCGATAACCCGGATCAGCGAATTAGTGAAGATATCGAGCAGTTTGTGCATCTGACCTTGCGGCTCTCTATTGACTTGTTGCATGACTTTGTAACCATTATTTCGTTTGTAGTAATACTTTGGGACTTATCCGGCATTATTTATGTGTCGAATATCCCTGTGCCCGGCTATTTAGTATGGGCAGCTTTTCTGTTTGCCGGTCTTGGTACATACTGGACAGTGGCGCTTGGCAAGCCCTTGGTGTGGCTTGATTATAATCAGCAGCGCTACGAAGCTGATTTTCGCTATAGCTTGGTTCGAATGCGAGAAAATATTGAGAGTATTGCAATGTATAATGGGGAAAACTTTGAAAAGAAAAATTTTGCCGAGCGGTTTCGCTATATTGCCGGTAATTTTTTAATGATTGCCAGCCTTCGTAAAAAGCTGACCTGGATTACCTCAACATATACTCAGGTTTCCGTGGTTTTTGGCATTCTTGTGGCATCCCCCAAGTATTTTAGCAATCAGATTTTACTGGGACAATTATTTCAGGTTATTGATGCGTATAGTCATGTACAAAATGGCTTTTCGTTCATTATCGATAGTTTTACCAGATTAGCCCAGTGGCGGGCTGTCATCAATCGGCTTAATAATTTTTTATTTTGCATGGAATTATCGCGGCGTGAGCAAAAGGGCGTTTTGCTAGAAAGTCATCAAGGCTCCAGTTTTTTTGTCGATAACCTTACTGTTTTTAGGCCGGATGGGTATCAGTTGGCAGAGAAAATTGCTTTAGAATTACGCCGCGGACAGCATCTTTTAGTTGCAGGGCCTTCCGGGTGCGGGAAAAGTACGCTGCTGAGAACTCTATCCGGGCTATGGCCCTTTGCCAAAGGCAAAATATATGCATCGCACGGCGCCAGCATTTTATTTATTCCACAAAAGCCTTATATGCCGTTAAATAGCCTGCGGGAAGTAATTTTGTATCCAGGGCTAACTAGGTCTGGTATTGATGATACATGTATAAAAGAAGCGATGATTCATTGTCGCTTAGAGCATTTACTTGATAAACTGGATCATGTTATGGACTGGGGGCAAATTCTTTCTTTAGGTGAGCAGCAGCGGGTTGCTTTTGCCCGTGCTATTTTGTATAAACCCAATTGGCTGTTTTTAGATGAAGCGACATCGGCGCTTGATGAGGAAACTGAAAATGTTGTATATAGCGCGATGCTCAAGTTATTAACCAATACAACGCTGATTAGCGTAGGACATCGTAAAACCATCAGAAGGTTTCATGTACAAATATTAAAGCTAACAGGTAACGGCCAGTGGCAGTTAGAACAGTTAAGCAGATAGGATAAAGAAAGAGCAGGTTTTGCGAGTTGCGGGTAGAATATAATACTGATAGCTGTCAGAAGGAGGAAGGATTATTTATGAAATTTACCTTTGCTCAC
>JAJFUN010000143.1 GCA_021372375.1 Pelosinus sp.
AATACTATCTGTAATCACACCGTCCCCCTCAATCTGAGCATAATCTCGCACCCGCTTCAAGAGACGATTGGCGATTCGCGGCGTACCACGTGAACGCCGCGCAATTTCCTCGGCCCCGCGCTGATCAATACCAATGTTCAAAATTTCCGCCGCTCGTTTAACAATACAGATAAGATGCTCAGTTTGGTAATATTCCAGCCGGCAGATGACACCAAAACGGTCTCTGAGCGGTGAAGCAAGCGCGCCTGCTCGTGTAGTCGCCCCTACCAAAGTAAAGGGCTGCAAATCAAGGCGTATGGATCGAGCGCTCGGTCCCTTACCAATTATAATATCAAGTGCATAGTCTTCCATAGCCGAATACAAAATTTCCTCGACATTACGGGATAAACGATGTATTTCATCAATAAATAATACATCTTTTTCCCCCAGACTGGTGAGTATCGCCGCCAAATCCCCAGGCCGCTCAATTGCCGGCCCAGAGGTAACCCTGAAATTTACCCCCAATTCACCCGCAATAATACCAGCAAGCGTTGTTTTTCCAAGCCCAGGCGGCCCATATAACAGTACATGATCCAAGGCCTCTCCGCGTGATAATGCCGCCTGTACAAAAATTGATAAATTTTGTTTTACCTGATCTTGTCCAATATATTCGCTTAATCGCCGTGGACGAAGGCTATATTGCCAATTATCTGCAGCCTGTTCACTGCCGGCAATAACCCTTTCTTCCAAAATTTCCTCCATATATTAAGGTTACCTCCTGCTAAGTTCCTTAAGCGCCAGCTTGATCAATTCTTCTACTGAATTGGTGCTTTTACCCAGCTTTTTAATGGCTGTCATGGCTTCAGCTTGGCTATAGCCAAGCGCCGTGAGCGCCTGTACTGCTTCACCGGTACTATCACCAGCTTCTGGCGTTACAGCATTTATTTCCTGGGAATTATTTGCATCACCAATCTCCCCAAGCTTATCCTTAAGCTCAAGGATTATACGCTCAGCTGTTTTTTTGCCAATACCGGGAAGTTTAGTCAATATTGCAATATTTTTCTGGCAGATAGCTATTTTAAATTCATCAGGCTGTACCGTGGAAAGAATCCCCATCGCAACCTTTGGTCCGATACCAGATACCGAAATTAAATGAATAAATAAGTCATACTCATCTTGCGTATAAAATCCATATAATAAGAGTGCATCTTCCCTGACCGAAAGATATGTAAAAAGCTGTGTCTTTTCGCCAACCACCAGCCTACGGCTATCGGTATCAGCGACAAAAACACGATAACCAACCCCTTGCACATCAAGAAAACAAGAGTCTGTAAAAATATGTGTTACTATACCATGTAAGAATCCTATCATAATCTGCTGCCCCTTAGTCTTAGTACATTATAGAGCCTGTTACAAGATACCCATCTGCGTCGTTGCTCCTCAGCCGCTTGCTTGACGTACCCCCGTACGCCTGCGCGGCACGGCTTCCGGTGCGCCTAGCATCTGTGCATCTTGTAACAGTCTTTTAAAGTTTAATGCTGTGTGTTTTTAAAAACACACTCTTATAGTTTAATTCGACATGTCAATATTGTAATCCTTTACGCACGGCGCGCACCAACATGAAGAAAGAGGGGACAAAGCCCCTCTAATATTTTACACTGTATTCCTATATTTATCTAGCCTGCATTCCCTCTAAAGTACGTAAAAGTTGTTCACGCGATTCTACAACCACGCCCCGCTGCAATTCTTCCAAATCCTGCGGCGTAATTTTGGTGACAGATAAAGTAGTAATTTCCTTCAAAATAGCCTTATCACCCGGTTTACCATAAAATACGGCGACGTAGCCGTCTTTTACGCCAACAAACAGGTTATTAGCATGTTCCGGACAAAAGCCATCGGCGTGCAGCGTTAAAACCACTTCATTGGTATCAAATTTATCAATACTCCACCCGGTATAAACCTTTTGCAGCTGCTGATAATTAAGACCAATTAGATTTTCCGCTGGCTGGGTATGGGTAATTTCTTCGTCATTACATTTGGCATAGATAATCCGCTGTACCAAATCGGTATTTGCCGCAATTTTAATTTTAGCATCCTGCTTGACAAACTCTGCCTCTTGCGGTAAATCACTCCGCGCACTGTTAAAATAGTTATTTGAAATAAAATAAGCTAAACAAAATACCACAGCTACACCAGCGATAGCACCAATTAACCATTTCTTCTTATGACATTGATCAAAAAGCAACATGAAAAACACCTCTATATCTTACCATGCATTTTTTATATTGCCATCATTATTTCCATATTTTATAAAAAGTATACCTCTTGATCATATTATACGTTTTAGCTTGAAAAAAAAACAGGCAAAGCGCCTGTTTAATCTTCGTCCTCTTCATCTGGAAGTTCAAAATTGCCGTAAACCTCTTGTACATCATCATGGTCTTCGAGTGCCTCAATTAGTCTTGTTAATTTAGCAGCATCATCGCCCTCAAGCACTACTGTTGTTTCAGGTACCATGGTAACCTCTGCTACTGCTGTTTGAATCTTATTTGCTTCAATTACTTCGAGCACAGCCGTAAAATCCTCAGGGCTTGTGGTAATTTCGTACTCTTCCTCTTCTGTCTTCATATCTTCAGCGCCTGCTTCAAGCACCAGCATCATGAGTTCTTCTTCACTTAATGCAGTGTTTTCCTTTTCAATAACAAAAACGCCTTTTTTCTTAAACATCCACGAAACGCAGCCAGTCTCGCCTAAATTACCGCCATTCTTCGAAAATAAATGGCGAATATCAGCTGCTGTCCGATTACGATTATCTGTCATTATATCAAGCATAATAGCAACCCCAGCCGGACCATACCCTTCATACGAAAACTCTTCATAAGTGCTGCCCTCAAGATTACCTATGCCCTTTTGAATAGCACGCTGAATATTCTCTTTCGGCACATTATTTTCCTTGGCTTTTTGCAATGCTAATTTTAAACGCATATTACCAGTAGGATCACCGCCGCCCATCCGTGCTGCAATGGTAATTTCCCGGCCAATCTTCGTGGTAACTTTACCGCGAATGGCATCCATCTTACCTTTTTTGTGTTTAATATTTGCCCATTTAGAATGTCCTGACATAAAATAATTCTCCCCCTCATTCAAACTATCGCAATTCAACTACAAAGTATTGTAGCATAAGATTAAATAATTTTAAACCTAAACTCACCATTATACAACCACAATTTTGGCACAATATATTTAGTATAACGCAAATTGAGGGCGCTGTCCAATCCAATAATAAGTGATTTACTCTTTAATTTTTGACTGACATCTCCAACAACAATCACTATCATTGATAGTTAATTTTCTTTCCCATACTATCGCACCACAAGTGTCACAAAACTTTACCCAAGGCATAACTTTTCGCTTTAAAGCCACATTTGTATCAAACTCTAGAAATAGACACCATGCCGAAAATAATAACATAAGAATTAACATTCTCCAATCTTCGGTATGTGCAATTAAAATAGATAATATTAATAATGTAAATCCCAAATTAATAAAAGTATTTATTTTTTTCAACAAATTCATCTCCTAATATAGAAGCAGACAATTCTGATTAATAACGCCACTAATCTTTTACGATGGTTACACCAGTATTGCTTTTACATGTAGGAAAATATAAAGAAAGAAAATTGCCTTTTTTGTCCATAAACTTATATTTCTTATCAATTTTTACTTTTAGTAATCCATTACTAAAATATCCTACCTCATCATATTTCAGTGGAATTACCTCATTACCTAACTTATCAATACAACCCCATTTTCTATTCAGCATGACCGTAGCTAAGCCTTCAACATAAGGATATACAAAATCATATTTAAGCTTAATAACTTCCTTGCCCTCTTTATTTATAAACCCCCATTTGTTATTCGCTACTGCCAACTTCATATCTATTTCAGACGTCCAACGTACACCATGTATTAAATCGTACGTGTGATTTACAACCTGCACTCCATCTTTATCAATCATGCCATATTTGTCATTCAATTTGGTTGCTGCTACTCCACCAATAAAATTACTTGCACTTTCATAGATAATAGGTATTACTATCTTACCATTCATATCAATATATCCAAATTTTCCACAATCCTCTACCACTGCTAGGCCCTCATTAAATTCAGATATACTGTCATATTGCGGAATAACTACTACTCTTCCTTTATTATTAATGATTCCATATTTCCCGTCCGAACAAAAGTTTGCATATCCATCATGAAAGTAAGATAAGTTATCATATCGAAAGGGAATTGCTAAATTCCCCTCCCTATCAATTGCTCCCCACTTACCATTAACTTCCACCGGTGCTAGCCCATCCTGAAAAACCCCGGCATTATTGTATTTGGCTTGAATTATAAATCTCCCGCTTTGATTAATAAAACCGTATTTATCATTAACTTGAACAGGCGCTAAACCTTCACTAAAATCTCCTAAGTAAGAATATTCAATTGGGATTACAATTTGACCATTTTTATTAATATATCCAAATTTTCCATTTTGACTTACCTTGGCAATTCCATTATTAAATCGAAATGCCTGATCATATTCCAATCCTACAAGATCACCGTTTTTATTAATAAATCCCTCTTTGTTACCTATTTTGACAACTATCCTATCATCAGAAAAATAAGAATCATTAGTAATATATATATTATTCTCGGCTCTTCCTAATAAAATTGCAGCGGTAAACAATACCAAAAATAATACAACTACCTTCTTTACCATTTTTAACCTCCCTATAATAAATAATCTCGCGCAAGAACGGACGGTCAAGCATGGTTTAATCAAAACCCTGTACGCGCGCGAAAATCAAAGAATCCTCCGGCTATCGCTGGAGCAGCCATCAAGTACATTATACCAAATTTTCCAAGTCCGTCGATAGTAACTTTCCTCAGACTGTTAAGGCGCGAGATTACTGACATGCTAAATATAAAATACCCTTTAATGCCAAATCAGCAAATAAGACATTATAATGCAACAGAATGTTAGTCCCCCCACAGAATATACGCTACAAAACGTTTAGCCACTAAAATTTTATCCTGATTTGTCTTCAAAAATAAAAGCTGCTGCAATAAACCTCATCATATTTTGAGATACACTGCAGCAGCTTTTATAATATAATAGAAAGTATAAACTTAGAGAGCCTGTAAAGTTAGTAAAATCACTGGTAAAAGAAATTTATGAATTGCGGTTTTTAAAAATTCCCCTCTTGAGAGGGATGGCGCGCAGCGACGGGGTGTGTTCTTTTGAGGCAAGCCGGAAGCAACACACCCCGCCCTAACGGGCACCCCTCTCAAGAGGGGAATGAAAACAAAATACCGTCTTTTTGGTTCTAAGGCAAAAAGACTGCGTCAACGTTTTTTCTTAATTTTAAAAACTAAAAGCCACTCACAAGAGTGAGTGGCTACAAATACAATATGGCTCCTTGAGTAGGACTCGAACCTACGACCGATCGGTTAACAGCCGATTGCTCTACCAACTGAGCTATCAAGGAATGTAATCAGCGACTATCTATCCTCCCAGGCCGTTTCCAGCCAAGTACTTTCGACGTTTATGAG
>JAJFUN010000161.1 GCA_021372375.1 Pelosinus sp.
CTAGAGGGGAACTTTTAAATCACAGCTCTTCAAAGCCTGCTAAACCTTAATACACCTAACTTAAAAAAACGGAGGTTCATGCAGTAACATCGCATGAACCTCTTATTCTAAATATATTAGGATACAAATCCCTTTTCAGTAACTACAACAGGCTTTTCTTCCGCAACTACACCGCAAAAGTCAGGAACCTGATTGAGTACATTGTATTCAAGATTATTATAAGCCGACATTCCATGTTCACTGAGGTCAAGGCCTTCCAGTTCGTCATCTACTGAAACCCGAATTCCTACAGTTGCTTTAAGAAGTTTAAAGAGCCCATAGGTGCAGCCAAAACCCCATAAAGATACCACAGCAACACCAAGTAACTGCACCCCTAGAAGGTGCAAACCGCCCCCATAAATCAGACCGCCCTTTTCAGCAAAAATCCCCACAGCAATTGTACCAAAGGTACCACAAACACCATGCACGGCAATCGCACCGACCGGATCATCCGCTTTTAAATCATCAATAAATGGTACTGCTAATACAATTAAGACACCGGCTACTAAACCGATAATAACCGCACTAATTGGTTCAACATACGCACAGCTTGCCGTAATAGCTACCAAACCGCCCAGTGCTCCATTGATTGCCATACTTGGATCAGCCTTGCCGAACTTTACGATAGTAAAAAGAGCTGCCATGGTGCCGCCTGCGGCCGCGGCTAAATTTGTGTTTACACAAATCCGCGCAATGTTTGAATCAAGGCCTGACAAAGTACTGCCGGGATTAAAGCCAAACCAGCCAAACCATAAAATAAATGCTCCCAAAGCCGCCAGCGGCAAGTTATGACCTGGCATAATATTCATGGAACCATCTTTATTGAATTTACCCGTCCGCGGTCCCAGTACCAAAACCGCTGCAAGCGAAGCCCAGCCGCCTAAGGAGTGTACTACTGCCGAACCGGCAAAATCCATCATACCCAGTTTATTTAACCACCCGTCAGTTGCCCACACCCAGTGGCCAGCTAAAGGATAAATAACTACAGTTGCTACAAAAGAAAAAATAATATAAGGACCAAATTTCATCCGTTCGGCCACAGCCCCGGAGACAATTGTCGCCATCGCAATGGCAAAGGCCGCCTGGAACATCCAGAACGCATACACCGGTATCTTCAGTTCTAAATGTGCCATATCATTTTTGAGAAAAAAGCCCGAAAATCCTATAATACCCGCTTGATCCAGCCCATACATCAAAGCAAAACCAAACGCGAAGTATCCCAGCATACCAACGGTACAATCCATTAATACCTTCATAATGATATTAAGTGAATTCTTGCTGCGAATAAAACCAGCTTCTAAAGCAGCAAATCCGCCTTCCATTAAAAATACCAATGCCGCACATATCAGCACCCAGACAGTATCCAGACCTGTTGCCAAGGAATTAATTGTCACTTCCATCTTGTTACCTCCTTAAAATGCACTACTTCAGACCAATAAAACGCTTGCGTTTTTAAAACTCAAGAAAGTAAGTTCTTTCTTAGCGAAAAAATAAAAAAACCGAACAAACACTTATTCTCTAAGTGCATGTTCGGCGTCATTGCCTAAAGTATTCTCTTGGAAAAGTTTCCTTCAAAAAAACAAACATCATTATTTGCTTTTTTGCTGTGAACATTTTTATCATATCATAAATATGGCAAATTGCAAGTACTTTTTTCTGCAGTTTGCCATATTTATTTTCCGGTCACTTTACATTGCGCACTCCAGCCTTTATGATAAAAGCATCAAGCATATAAGGAGCGTTCTACATGAACTGGTATGATGTTACTTCTTTTATTGGCGGTATTCTCTTAACAATCACCTTGCTTGCCATCGGCCTTTTCGCCTTTCGTCATGGACAGCGAAAAAAGGGACTGCTGCTAATTTTATCAGGCATATGTGCTGCCGTTATATTGATATCCGCCTTTATCGCCCATCCATAAGAGAGCAAAGGGGCTGTTCACATTAGTAATATTATTACTAATGTGAACAGCCCCTTGTTGTGTCCTTACTGTTAAAAAGCAAAATTGCCATTTTTAAATATGCTCACGGTTTCACCGGTTTGAGTTATCCCTGTTATGGAAAGATCAGCCGTACCAACCATAAAGTCTTCATGCACCAGCGAATCATTGACGCCACGTTTAGCCAAAGTTTCTTTATCCTGCTCACTGCCATCCTTTATACATACCGGATACGCTTTACCAAACGCTAAATGGCAGGAAGCATTTTCATCAAATAACGTATTATAAAACAAGATATTAGCATTGGATATCGGTGAATCAAAGGGCACCAATGCAACTTCCCCCAAATAATGCGAGCCTTCATCGGTACCAATGAGTTTTTCCAGTACTGCCTGCCCCTTTTGCGCACTATATTCCATGATTTTTCCGTCTTTAAAAGTCAGTGAAAAATTTTCAATCAGGTTGCCATTATAATTGAGCGGTTTGGAGCTTACTACCTTGCCATTAACCCCGTCTTTTTTCGGTAAAGTAAATACTTCTTCTGTCGGCATATTAGCAATAAACTCTACCCCTTCCGGCGTAAACTCAGAACCAGCCAACCAAAGATGTCCCTCCGGCAGTTCAATTTTTAAATCTGTGCCCAGTGAATTTTGGTAATGCAATTCTTTAAAATTGTGCGCATTTAAAAAATCCATGCTTTTTTTTAGGTACTGTTTATGTGCTTCCCAGGCAGCTACCGGATCTTGTTGATCAACCCGTACTGTCTTCAAGATAGCCTCCCATAGCTTTTCTATGGCCGCGTCTGCCGTTAAATCGGGAAATACCTTTTTAGCCCAGGCGGCAGTTGGCACCGAGACGACACACCACGTATTTTTATTGCTCATCATGCGCTCCCGATATTCTTTTAGGGCAGTACTGCTGGCTTTTTGCGCTTTCATAACTCTTTCCGGCTTAACCTCTTTTAAAAGTTCAGGGTCAGAGGCGGCTACACTGACAAAAGCCGCCCCCTGCCGTGCATACGATAAATAAAATTCCTTCTGCCAGTCAGGAAATTCATCAAATATCTCTTCCGGCGCATGCAAAAAGCGAATTTTGGCAGACAGTTCATCCTTCCAGTTTAAGACAACGTCCCGTGCCCCTTCCTGATAGGCGATTTGCGCAATCGCCCGGGTAAACGCGGCACATTCAATTGGCGAACTGATAACAAGGGTCTGGCCTTGCTGCAGATTAATGCCTGTCTTAACAACTAAACGCGCATATTTTTCTAATAAAACAGTATCCATCACCAAGTCCTTCTTTCCATTTATTTTTCTGTCAGAATGTGTTGATGTATTCTAAGGATCATCTGTCCGTAAGTCTCACCAGGCACAGCCCATTTGCCATTTAAGTCTGTCCAGGTTACAGCCTGACCAAATTTATCGGTGGTCTTTAAAAGTTGATAGCGCGGGTCGACAATGGGTTTTTGCGGCGGCCTTGTGGCACTATAGGCCAAAAGATGCTGAATCTGCGCCCTAACACCAATTTGCGCATTAGCAAACCAGGCGCCCTTAACCCCGCCGCCCGTAGTACCAAGGCCGCAATAATTATTCTGCAAGGGTACAACATCCCCGCCATAGCGAAAATGCCCTGTTTCATGCACTGCCTGCGCAAAAGCCACATCCGGGCGAATGCCTTCAGACATTCCTTCAGTATAATAATACTGAACCAGTTGTCTGGGCTCTACCGTAATGAGCGGCATAGGATTGCGTCTGAGAAGATACTGGACGCATTGCTCCTGGGTCGCGAGCGGCGGTCCGCTAATAGTCAAATCAAGCGAAGTTCCATCCTCAAGAAAGTCCTCGGTAACCGCCGGATAACCATCAACAGCCAAAGCACTATAACCTGGCAGTAATAGTACCAGCAGCATTAATATTTTTATTACTCTCATTATTCCCCTCCAGAGTTTTGAAATATACCCTCCTTAAAGTAACAAAATACATAAAGCAAGAATAGGATACTATACCTCAAGAATTATATTCATAAAGTGCAAAAGGAGGATTTCTCATGTTTAATGGATTTGGTGAAAGCAATCGGGTTTTATGGTTTTTCCTACTAATCATCGCCTTATGGATTTTACTGTTCCCGGAAATACTTTCCACTAGTGATTGCCCGTGATTCTAGCGTCCCCCGTACTTGTGCGGGGGACAATTCATTTTTTAACGCAAAGCTAATTTGGGGCTATGAGCTAATTTTTTTCTTAGAGCATCTTTTAGTATAGACAAGCTGCATTTCTTAACTGTTATGCATAGTATACCAGCAACAGAAGGTATTTAATTATAAAAACGGGAGGTATTATAAATGGAAGACCGGCCTTTTTATAAAAAAAGTAAATATCACTACTCTAGTGATGCTTGCCCGGATAAACAATGTCCTACCGATGCTGATCTATTATTACTTAGAAAAAATGCGATAGGCGAAAGAAAAGCCATTGCATTTTATTTGAATTCCGCGGCCATAACCAGTGGCCCATTATCACAGCTCTTTTTAGATACGGCACAAGATGAAATGCTGCATTTCAGAAATACCATGACGCTGCTTGCTAAATATGATCCTGCCCAGGCCACAGCCTTTGATGAATTAAATATTGATTTGCCTGTCCCTATGCCTGAATTCAAAAGAGCGCAAAACAACAATTGTATGGTTGACAGACAACAAGCTATTGAGCT
>JAJFUN010000005.1 GCA_021372375.1 Pelosinus sp.
AGATGAAATTCCTGTGGTCCATCCAGTTCATTTTCCTCCCGCACACCAGTAGACAACGTATTATAAACCGTTAATTTCTGACCGGTAGCGCTGCGTGCCAGCAACGAAAGCATGACCGCAAGCTCCTCGATGCTAGGTAAAATTCGCTCCATTCCCATGATGGTAACAAGAGTTGGCGATAAGGCTGATATAATGCGGGCATTTCCCTCATTAGTACAGATGGTAATAGCCCCTGAATCAGCTATGGCAAAATTACAGCCAGTAATACCTATATCAATACCCAAGAATTTTTCGCGTAAGTGTTTTCTGGCAAAGCCACATAATTCCGGAATTTCGGTAGACAGCTTCTCTTTACTAACCGCATTAAAGAGCTCAGCCACCTGAAACCTATTTTTATGCATAGCTGGTGCTATGATATGTGATGGCGTCTCGCCTGCCAGCTGAATGATATATTCACCCAAATCTGACTCTACTACCTCACAGCCTAGTTTCTCCAAGCGCGAATTAAGGTGAATTTCTTCTGATACCATTGATTTTGATTTAACAATAGATTTAGCATTTTTCTTTTGGGCCAGCTTGGTAATATATTGAACGGCTTCCTCACCAGTTCGGGCCAGACATACATGCCCGCCCTTTTTTAGTACATTATCTACCAATTGCTCCAGGTACTGATCCAAATGCTGGATTACATGAAGACGTATGGCTTCTGCCCTGTCACGAAAATCCATCCAGCGCTGCTGTCCTACTGCATCAATTGCCGCAGCTCGCTGCCCTCTTAAGCGTCCTGTACCGTTTTTTACGGCTTTAATCATCGCCGGGTCGCTTAGCGCCTTGTGATACCGCTTATGAAAGCTAGGCTCAATTTGCATGCTTTCCACCCCCTTGATCCAGGACCTGCGCCAAATGCATGACTTTAATTGGCGAGCCCAGGCGGCTTAAACGCCCGCTTATATTCATAAGACAAGTCAAATCCGATCCAGCTAATACCTCTGCCCCTGTTGCTATAATATTATTTACCTTTTCTTGCACAATCTCGGCTGAAATATCCTTCATCTTCATTGAGAAAGTTCCCCCAAAGCCACAGCAATCAAAGGAAAATGGCAGTTCTATAAAGTCAATTCCCTTTACGTTTTTAAGCAGTATTTTGGGTTGTTCTTCTACACCCAGTATACGAGTCATATGACAGCTGGCGTGATAGGTCACCTTCTTGTTAAACACAGCACCAACGTCAGTAATGCCAAGGACATCCACAATGAACTGGGAGAATTCATATGTTTTGTGTACAAATTCGTCTGCCCGGCTCTTCCATACCGGATCATTTTCAAATAGCGCCGGATAACCATGATGTATCATCGCGGCACAAGACCCAGACGGAATAACAACCCTTTCACTTTTTTCAAAAACCTCAATGACTTTTTTTGCTACTTGTGCAGCTTCTTTATAATACCCGCTGGAGAAAGCCGGCTGACCGCAGCAAGTTTGGCCCTCCGGAAAATCAAGGTCTACTCCGTTTCGTTCCAAAACTCGAACTACGCTTTTACCCACGTCAGCGTACATTAGATCAGCGATGCAAGTTATGAATAACGACGCTTTCAAATTAAACCACCTTCCATTTATTATTCAGTTAAAAATCCAGTCGCAAATTTCCTCCAATTTTCCTGTTAACGTTTTGACTATCCCTATATAGCTTTACCTAAAATGACATTAGTATTTATTCAACTTAAAGCGAATAGAATATTAACGCAAAAAAAACTGCCATTTATCCAAATACAGACAAATAGCAGTTTATTAGCGTTGGGCGATATTAGCTTATGCTTCCATAACCTGTACAAAAACTTTTCGTTGGCGTGGTCCATCAAATTCACAAAAATAAATGCCCTGCCATGTACCTAGTACTAAATTGTTGTCCTCAACAAGTACAGCTAATGAGCACCCCATAAGCGAACTCTTAACATGAGCAGGTGAATTTCCCTCGCCATGACGGTAGGGAAGCCTTGGAACCATTTCTTTTAGTGCGGCTAACATATCTGCAACAACATCCGGATCGGCATTTTCGTTGATAGTTAGACCTGCTGTTGTATGCGGAATAAATATCTGACAAATTCCCTGCTTAATTTGACTGCGCCGAACAAAATTCCGTACACTAGCAGTAATATCAATAAAACCTTCTTGGGGAGTGCTTAGGCTGAACTGCTTCACACTGTCACCTTCTTTGCTATATATTTTTTATCATATACTCAATAGTCGCCTGCTGCAACATACTAAAACCACCAAATATCCGGCCAATCTAAAGTCTCCCCCTGTCGTTAAACCGCGACATCCCCCTCGAAGAGGGAGACTAAAATAAGAGCCTCCATCACTGAGGGAGGTGGCGCAAAGCGCCGGAGGGAGTTCCTTCAGATGGGATTACAGTTAAAAAGGGCTGTTCGCATTAGCAATACTAATGCGACACCCCCTTTTTTGCGCTTATACCTTAAAATTGCGGATAATCGACTGCAATTCTTCGGCCATTTTGGATAAAGCCTGACTAGAAGTAGAAATTTCCTCCATAGAAGCTGACTGTTCCTCGGTAGCTGCCGAAACGGTCTCGGTTTGTTCGGCGGTATTTTTGCTTTCCTGATCAATTTGCTGTACGGAAGTTTTTACATCCTGGCTGCCGCTCGTCAGCTCCTGTATAGCTGCGGATATTTCGTGAATCTGCTCGGTAATTTTATAAATCATTTTAATTATTTCACGGAAGCTGTCACCAGCTTCATTAACCACTTTGCTGCCCACCTCTACTTCTTTTTTGCCTTCATTCATAAAGGCAACGGCATTATTGGTTTTTTGCTGCACTTCGGTTATGAGTTCAGCAATCTGTTTGGCCGCACGCTCTGATTGCTCCGCAAGTTTACGCACTTCGTCAGCTACTACCGCAAATCCGCGTCCTTGTTCGCCGGCTCTTGCCGCCTCAATGGCCGCATTTAAGGCTAATAGATTGGTTTGACCGGCAATATTGGCAATAGAATCGACAATTTGCCCGATTTCATTAGATGTCTCATCCAATTCGCTAATGACATGGGCAGTTTCCTTGGTTTTTTGCTCAATTACCGTCATTTGATTAACGGCTTTTCCTACCGCTTGTTCCCCACTGCTTGCCGCCTCTGCTGTTTTCGCTGCTGAATCTGATACACACTGGGCATTGTCGGCGACCTGCTCAATGCCCTCAGATATTTGTCCAACTACTTTCGTAGTAGAATCCACCAATTCTAATTGATGCTGCGCCCCTTTATAAACCTGGGTAATGGATACAGCCACCTGACTTGAGGCCTGTACCGACTGTTCAGTACTTGCCATAAGCTGCTCAGAAGATGCTGCCAGCACCTCGGCTGACGAGGCCAGCTTTGTTAAAACAGCGCGAATACTAACAAGCATTTTATCCATAGCTTTGGCCATATCGCCGGTTTCATCTTTTAGTGCAAGGAATCTCGGCGATATCCGAATACTAAAATCACCGCCTGCTATTTTTTCCAAATAGCTCACGGCAGCATTAAACGGTCTGGTTACTGACCGTGTAATCACATATGCAATGGCTGCGCCAATGATCACAGCAATTATTATCATAAGCAGCATACTTACTAACGCCTTTTGTCCGCTGGCGCGTGCCCTTGCAAAAGCGCCGTTAATCTCGTTACTGCTAAGTTTAATATATTCATCCTGTTTCTTTAAAAGTTCTGTATCTAGAGGCGTTAATTCATCGCTCATAACTTTCATAACTTCGTTCATTTGAGCATTTCGCTTCAAGGGCACCACTTTTTCCATAACTACTTTTTGACATTTATCATTTAAACTTTTTATCTCCTGAACATACTGCTGTTCTTCTTCGGTATCAGACTCCTTTAACAGTGTCTGAATAATTTCTTCCCCTTTTGAATACAGCTTGTTATATTCATTTAAAAAAGCAATTTTTCCTGTAATAACAAAACCACGCATGGCTGCTATTTTTAAGGTGCTATTAGCAACAAGATCATTACTTTTCTGCTGCAGCACTAAATTTTTACTTTGCAGCTGGGAGCTGGTATTATTCATATCTCTAATTAAATACATACCAATTCCGCTAGAAATACACATGATAAATAAAACAATTGCAAAGCCGGCCGCAATCTTTACGCCAATTTTCATTGTTCCACCCCCATATTATAAAATAGTATCTTAAATTTCCATTAATTAGCTATATTTTCAATTAATTCATATCAGTATTATTGTATGAATATTTCGGCAATGTCAGGGGCAATTCCTCTATAAATTTTACATATAGCCAAAAAATTCTTTTTTGCTAATATTCTCCCTAAAAATACAAAAAGGCGCCTCGTGTAGAGACACCCCAGCCTGCGCTATAGGTTATTTAGCTTTTAATTTATAGCCAATATATAAACATAATAGCCAAATAGGCGCAACATACAAAGAATACCGCATATCAGGCATTAAGGCCATAATCATGACAATAACGGCCAGAAACGCCAAACTAATATAATTAGCAAGCGGGTATAACGGCATTTTAAAGATAACCGCTTTATTTGTCTGCTCTTTATGCTTACGGAACTTTAGCTGCACAAATACGATAAAGGCCCAGTTAATAATAATGGAAATCGTCGCTAAGGCCATGAAATATAAAAATACCTTTTCCGGATTCAAATAGCTCAGCAGCACCGTAAATAAGGTAATGCCTGTGGAAACAAGTACGGCATTAATCGGTATACCTGCTTGATTTAATTTGCCGAGAAATTTTGGCGCATTACCTTGCACGGCTAAACCATACAGCATGCGGCCGTTACTATATAGGGCGCTATTATAAGCAGATAAGGCCGCCGTCAAAACGACAAAATTCAGTAAGTTAGCTGCTGCCGGAATACCAACATAGGTAAATATCTGCACAAACGGACTGCCTGTTGTCTCAATGGCATCCCACGGAAATATCGCCAAAATAACGGTCATCGCCCCGATATAAAATAATAAGATTCGCCATACTACCTGATTAATAGCCGCTGGAATGGATTTTTCCGGGTGTTCGGCCTCACCGGCCGTAATCCCTACTAGTTCCACACCGCCAAAGGAGAACATGACCAGCACCAGCGACATAAGCATAGAATTTATACCATTTGGCATAAAACCGCCATGTGTCCATAAATTGCTGATTCCCACAGGCACCCCGCCGTTGCCAACCCCGAATACAATGACCGCCAGACCAAAAACAATCATCCCGATAATGGCTGTCACCTTGATAATGGAAAACCAAAATTCCATTTCGCCATACGCTTTTACGTTAATCATATTAATAAGCGTAACAAACACCAAACACACCAGCGCCGAAACCCAGGTAGGAATATCCGGCAGCCAGTAATTAATATATGTGCCCACAACAGATAATTCTGCCATGCCTACAACGACATAATTAAACCAGTAATTCCAGCCGGCAATAAAGCCTGGCAGTTCCCCCCAATACTGATACGCATATTGACTAAATGAACCTGATACCGGATGCTCTACTGCCATTTCACCGAGTGCCCGCATAATAAAGAAAATAATAATTCCGCCAAGCATATAAGATAGAGTAATCGCGGGTCCGGCCATTTTTACCACAGATGCAGAGCCGTAAAATAGCCCTGTACCAATAGCCCCGCCAAGTGCAATCATCTGGATATGACGATTTTTTAGGCCGCGCTGCACATGCTGCTTGTTAGAATCCATATATTAACCTCTTTCCCAAAATTTATGATTGATCGACTTTTTATTATACTATATCCAGCCTACTTATGACAAGATAACTAGAATTTTCTAACCACGTTATACATAGTATCCCGTTCAACAGGTATAGCGCCCGCGGCCCGAATGACCTCAATTAGTTTTTCTTTGGATAAAGCGGTAGCAGATTTGGCGCCGGCAGCATGTATAATTTTTTCTTCGTTGATTGTCCCATCCATATCATTGGCCCCAAAGCCCAAGGCTAGCTGCGCAATCGGCAAGGTCAGCATAACCCAGTATGCTTTGATATTTTTAAAGTTATCAAGAACTAAGCGGGATATGGCCATGGTTTTTAAATCATCCCAGACCATAGTGCGGGTAATTTGCCCTTCTAAGGCCGTATTTACCGGATGAAAGGGAAAACAAATAAATGTCTGAAAACCGGCTGTCTCATCCTGAAGACTCCGAAGGGCCAGCAGATGATCAACTCGTTCCTCAATTGTTTCGATATGTCCATATAGCATACTTGCATTGCTCTTAATGCCAAGGTTATGCGCAGTCCGCGAGGCATCAAGCCACTCAGCCCGGCTAGCCTTATTGGGACAAAGCTCGGCGCGCACCCGATCAGAAAGTATTTCCGCCCCGCCGCCAGGCATAGAATTGATGCCAGCCGCCAGTAAAGTTTTCAGTACTTCCGCCACTGTTTTACCGGAAATTTTAGCAAAGTAGCAAATTTCAACAGCGGTAAACGCTTTCAGATGAATGTTCGGCAGCTCTCTTTTCAACGACCTGATAATATCCACATAATACTCAAATGGCCAGTCAGGATGTAGTCCGCTGACAATGTGAAATTCCCGTAAATCGGGGTCTATAGCTGACGCTTTAGCAATCCTCAGCACTTCTTCCTTGGTCATGGCATAAGCTTTCTTATCATCCTTTTCACAGCCAAAAGCACAAAACTTACACTGGGAAACACAGATATTGGTCAAATTTATATGCCGATTTACATTAAAATATACATAATCTCCACAGACTTCTTTTTTAGCGAAATTCGCCAGCTGCCCCAGCCATGCTAAATCATTGCACCTAAATAAAGCTAATGCATCCTCGCGGCTCAGGCGCTTTCCAGCATACACCTTTGCTGCTATTTCTTCTAAAATTGCATTCATATAAAATCTCCTCTTATTATATATATGATAAACACATAGCCTTTTTATTTTACTGCAATACAAAGAGACTGTCTACAAGTTCGCGCTGAACTTATTAGACAGTCTCTTATTTTTGGGTAACAAAACGGTAACAGTTACGCAAATACTTGTTTAAAACCTAGCATTTACGCGGGGTGCAAGGCAGGACTTACATCATGCCGCCCATGTTCCTTCTTTCAAAACCATGCAAAACAAATCAAAATTATCCAAAACAATAATTCCTTCCTTAATATATGGCGTTATTTTGTTTTGTTTTGTATTGGCGGTAATGCTTATAAAAAAAAGTAGTACCATTGTAGTACCTTTCGAGTAGTGGTACTACAATGGTACTCCATATCCCGATATATATAGGCTCTAAGACTTTTTTATCCCGTCAATAAACCCCTGATTATAACAATTATATGATATCTTAATTTCTCTTTCGACTATGTGTTGTTTTATAGCGTCTGCTAAATTTTTATTAAAAAATTCGGTATCATCTCGGTATCATTAGGGGTTTTTAACGATATGATACCGAGGTGTTCCTCAAGGCTTTAGATTCTCTAGGCTCATAGCCATCTTTAAACCATCCCAAAAGCCACGATTATATGTAATGTAGTGCGCTTTGATGTTGTCATCATCAGCCATTACTTCTTGCATTCTGGACAGGACAAATTTTTGCCATGCGTGTAAAATGTCTGCTTCATCTAACTTCTTGCCATCGATAACATGTTTGATCATTTTAGCACTCTCCATCCATGTTTTATAATCACGAACCTTCCTTTTTTAATTTTTCAATCAAGAAGAAAAACAGAAAATT
>JAJFUN010000185.1 GCA_021372375.1 Pelosinus sp.
AGCTTGTCATTGCTTGGCTCATGGCTTTTATGGTGTATCGCATTGGCTTGCTGCTCGGCTTTCAGTAGTGCCTTTAAACCCCGCGTCTAAGGCGGGGTTTTCTTGTACAATAAAAGAGGCAAGTAATGTCAGCCGTAAAACTCGAAAAAATTATACTAGTTTTTTATTTTTACTTGCATTAACTATTGACAGTATTCAAATAGAAAGCTATAATCAACTCACAGAATGAGAATGATTATCATTATAGCATCATAGTTTAAGAAATTTGTACTAGTTTACTTTGCAATCTTCGCAAGAGGATATATTTTTTTTACAATATAGTGATAATGATTATCATTACTACCTATCAAGGAGGAGTTTTATGCTTACAAAGCTGCACTTATTGAAGCCGGGGCAATTGGGCCAAGTAGTTCGTATTAGCGGAGAAGGGACAATTAAAAGGCGCATCATAGATATGGGGATTATAGGTGGTACAGAAATCAAAGTGCAAAAGTTTGCGCCGCTCGGAGATCCTATGGAAATTAAGGTTAAGAATTTCAATTTGTCTTTGCGAAAAAGTGAAGCGGCGTTAATTGAAGTGGAAGTAGAATGATATATATTTATTTTAAAAAATTGTTTAATTAATGGGGGGAATAATATGTTGAAGGAAAATGTAACGGTAGCGTTAGCCGGAAATCCAAATTGCGGCAAAACTTCAATTTTTAATAATATTACAGGGGCACGTCAGCATGTGGGGAACTATCCTGGCGTCACTGTAGAACGCCGCGAAGGAACCAGACGATTTCAGGGTAAAGAATTATTGATGGTAGATTTGCCCGGAACCTATAGCCTGACGGCTCATTCTTTAGATGAATTGGTAGCGCGCAATGTGATAATTGATGAAAAACCCGATATAATTGTAAATATTCTAGATGCTTCTAATTTGGAACGTAATTTATATTTAGCGGTGCAATTGCTAGAAATGGAAAGCCCAATGGTCTTTGCCCTTAATATGATGGATGTAGCTGAAAAAAATGGGGAGAAAGTTGATGATAATTTATTAAGCGAAAAACTGGGAGTGCCGGTTGTACAGACCATTGCCAGTCGTAATGAAGGTACAGATATATTGCTGAAAACTGTACTGAAAGCGACTACAGAATATCAATCCAGGCCTTTTCATATAAATTACGGTTCTGAAATCGAGGGTAAAATTACTGAACTAAGCTTGGCGCTTAAGACTTTAACCAATGTAAAGTATCCACTACGTTGGCTTGCCGTTAAGCTGCTGGAAAATGACCAGGATGTTTATCAGACAATAAGTAATCGCTCGGAAGGACAGCTGGTTTTGGCTTTAGTGGCACAAAACAGGGAATATTTAAAATCTGCTTTTCAAGAAGAAATAGATTTGGTCATTGCTGAAAGACGTTATAATTTTGTCGCTGACATCTATAAAGCAGTCACAGCGCCTCATTCGCATATGGCGCAAACTGTTTCTGATAGAATTGATAGTATATTAACGCATAGAGTATTAGGCTTACCACTTTTTTTAGCAATTATGTGGCTTTTATTCAATTTGGTTTTTACTATGGGGGATTACCCCAAAGACTGGATAGAAAGTGGTTTTGCTGCACTAGGTCACCTGGTCGGACAATATATGGCAGACAGTGATTTAAAGTCCCTGCTTGTCGATGGAGTCATTGGCGGGGTTGGTTCTGTGTTGTCGTTCTTGCCTAATATTTTAATCTTATTTTTAGGTATTGCCTTACTGGAAGACACAGGGTATATGGCTAGAGCCGCTTTTGTTATGGACCGAATTATGAGAGCAGTAGGCTTACACGGTAAATCTTTTATTCCGCTGCTTTTAGGGTTTGGTTGTAGTGTTCCGGCTATAATGGGTACCAGAACGCTTGAAAATCCCAAAGACAGAATGGTTACCATGCTGGTTGCGCCTTTAATGAGCTGCAGTGCCAGGCTGCCAGTTTACACACTGCTCGCGGCGGCATTTTTTTCGGAAAGAACTGCTGGTACGGTTTTGTTTTCTGTTTACTTTTTAGGGATTGTGCTGGCGGTGCTGATGGCACTTATTTTCCGCAAATTTCTATTTGCCGGTGATAGCGAAGCGTTTGTCATGGAAATGCCGCCCTATCATATTCCGACAATCCGCAGTATGGCAACACATATGTGGGAACGCGGCGTACTGTATCTAAAGAAAGCCGGTACACTAATTTTGGCGGCGACCATATTAGTATGGTTTATGACGAATTATCCTACTAACATAGAATACAGCAAGGATTATGATCAGCTAAAAGAAGCTGCCGAAGCTGCTTTCACCGAACAAGTGGCAGTGCAAGTTTTGGCGCCGCTTCAGCTCGGAAAAGTTGAAGATAATGCTGCTTTAAGCTCTTTAATCAGTGATATTAAAGAACGGAAAGTAGCAGACAATTGGCCGGAAAAATTAGCGGCGGAAGATACAGCGCTTTATCCCTACGCGTTCAGCTATGTTGATGGGGAAGAGGAAAAGGAAGATCATTTAAAACAACTAGAAAAAGAACAGGCAGCGGAAAAACTCTCCAATGGTTATGCCGGACAACTGGGACACTTGGTAGAACCTGTCATACAGCCACTCGGCTTTGATTGGAAAATGGGTGTTGGTTTAGTATCGGCCATGGCGGCTAAGGAGGTTTTGGTGAGTACGCTGGGCACAATTTATAGCGTTGGTGACGTAGCAGATGATAATACCTCTTTGCAGGATGCCTTAGCAAATGATCCAAGCTTTAACCCCTTGGTTGCTTACTCGTTAATGGTATTTACCTTGATTTACTCTCCTTGCTTTTCGGCCTTGGCGGTGATGAGACGCGAAACAAATTCCTGGAAATGGACTGGATTTACTTTCCTTTATTCTACTGTGCTCGCGTGGGTTGTTACTTTTATCGTATATCAGGCAGGGTTGCTGCTGGGTTACTAAACTATCTAAAAAGGAACCTCTTGACCATAAATTAAATTGATTTAGAAAGGAGGATATTTATAATGGATAAGCTGTTTTTAATGGCTGTTGGTTTTGCTGCGGCTGTATATCTTATCAGAATTGCCTGGAAGTCTGTAAAGGGCCAAGGAACCTGCAATTGCGGCAGCTCAGGTACTTGTAGCGGCAAACCGGGAGAATGCTGCTGCACTATAAATAAATATGTAAAAAAGTGAGAGTAGTTATACCTATAGTTTTTAATATAAGGAGGCGAGTAGTAATATGACTATAAAAATAAATACAGAGGATGAAGAAAGAGTACATCTCTGTGTAGACGACGATATCTACCAAGAACATGCCGAATGTCTGCGCGATATGATTTTTTCTCAGGCCAGACGCGGCATAAAAAGCATGGATATAAAGCTGTGTCGTGCATACTATATTAACAGTGAAGGTCAAAAATACCTGCAGGAAATGAAAATAATCTTGAAAAATCAAGGGGTGATAGTACTTTTACAAACAAATTAAAATAAAAAAAGGACTTACTTTATGACAGCAAAAGTATGCGTTAGCTGTGCAAAAGTAAGTCTTTTTTTCAGATATACTATGTTGCAGATTATCAAGTTTTTATAGTAATTAATGGGATTAAGAACACTTTCCTCAATATTTATTCCTGCCAGATAGTGCCCAAAATACCGCTTTCAAGTTATGGAATATATTCCATAATTAAATATATAGTAATAAAATATGAATGTCCAGAAATGGCAAGCGACCATAATATTGTTTTTTTACTGAAATTACTTTTATTTAGGCAATAAGGATAGTTTTATATACACGCATTTTAGTGATATAATATATATTGTTCTTTTTGTCTAAAGCAAAATTTATGTTTGATTTTTGCCGGTACTCATAAGCTATGCTGTTATAAATTATAATTGATTGGAGGAGCTCTTATTGTTAAAGCTAGAAAATTTGTCGGTTGCGGTAAATGGCCGTCAGATATTGCATGATGTCAATTTACATATCAAACCAGGAGAAGTTCATGTTCTCTTTGGACCTAATGGTACAGGAAAATCCACGCTCATTGGAGCCATTATGGGATTTGCCCGTTATAAAATTACAGATGGAAAAATTTATTTTAACGGACAGGAGATAACAAATCTGTCAGTAGATGAGCGCGCTCGTAGGGGGCTTGGTGTGATGATACAAAGACCGCCCACGCTCAGAGGGCTATCGGTACGTGAAATAGTACATATCTGCGGGAAAAACGATGTGGATGTCGAACTTTTGGCAGACAAAACTAATATGCTGGAATTTTTGGATAGAGGCGTAAATGACGGATTTTCCGGCGGGGAGATTAAACGTTCAGAACTTTTGCAGCTTATGGCGCAGCAGCCAGATTTACTCATGCTCGATGAACCGGAGTCCGGCGTTGATATAGAAAATATTGCGGTTGTCGGTGAGGCTGCAAATTATATTTTAGAGCGCGGTTCGAAAAAAAAGGGGAAAAGCATTAAAAAATGCCGTACAAATCGGCATAAATCCGGCCTTATCATTACACATACCGGGCATATTTTAGAATATGTGCCTGCGGATATGGCGCATGTTATGTACAACGGTACTTTGTCCTGCAGTGGTAATCCTCAGGAAATGCTTTCCTGTATTCATCAAAAGGGCTATGAAGAATGTATTAATTGTGCAGAGTAGGGGGATACAACATGAAAAATGAGGCAAGCATCCAGGTGAAGGCTGCTGCGGCGGTTGATAAAAAAGCTGCCTTGGGTGAAGATATAGATTTTAGTGCATTTACAAATAAGAGTACCGAGAAGGCTTATCTCACTGATCTTAATCAGTTGTCAGATGAGCAGCAGGCAGACCTAGCCGGTATCGGGATTGAAGTTAAAGAGGAAGCGCGCGCAGCGACATATATGCAGCTGGACCATTCCATTGTACATTGCAATACTGTTAATAAAGACGTGGAAATGCTAGATATTGAGGATGCTTTAAAAAAATATAGTTGGCTATCTGAGTATTGGTGGCAGGCTGTAGAGCCTGATGTTGACAAATATGCTGCTAGAACAGCCCTGCAGCAAAATCACGGCTATTTTATACGTGTTAAAGCTGGCGCGAAAATCAACTATCCGGTGCAGACTTGCATGTATATTGGACAGGCAGGCGTCGTTCAAAATGTGCATAATGTGATTATAGTCGAAGAGGGGGCAGAGCTCCACGTTATTACAGGCTGCGCCACAGATCCCAAAGTAGATAAAGGTATGCATATTGGAATTAGCGAGTATTATGTGAAGAAGGGCGGAAAATTGACTTTTACCATGATACATCGCTGGGGAGACGGGGTTGCAGTAAGACCACGTACCGGTGTTATTGTAGAAGAAGAGGGGCTCTATATTTCAAATTATATTTGTATGCATAGCGTGCATGATTTGCAGATGTACCCAACAACCAGACTTGTGGGAAAAGGCGCTGTTTCTCGTATTAATTCTATCCTAGTAGCGCCGCCTGGTTCTCATATGGATGTTGGCGGACGGGCTATTCTTGAGGCGCCCGAAACCAAGGCCGAGATAATTGCCAGAACCCTTAGTACTGGCGGCGTAGTAATTAACCGTGGTCATTTACTAGGACAGGCGGCAGACAGCAAAGCTCATTTAGAATGCCACGGACTTTTGTTATCTGACAAAGGAATTATTCACGCGGTGCCGGAACTGGAAGCCAGGACAGCTAATGCCGAGCTTAGTCATGAAGCGGCTGTCGGCAAGATTGCACCAGAGGAGATCGAATATTTGATGGCACGCGGGCTTAATGAAGAGGAAGCCGTTGCCACCATTGTCCGCGGCTTTCTTAATGTTAATATCGAAGGGCTGCCTGATGCACTAATGAAAGAAATCGACAGTGCAATTCAAGAATTTAGTTTGGCATAGTTTTTTTGAAAATATTTAAAATCCTCCCCCCTGTCGCTAAAAGCGCCGGAGGGAGTTGCTTTATAAAGGATTACTACTGTCAAAGGGGCTGCTCGCCTTAACGATATAATATCGCTAAGGCGATAGCTCCTTATTAGCATTTAAGTCCCAAAAACAAGTTGTCTTTTGCAGATACTAAAGGCGATATGTTTATAATTTTTGTGATATTACTAATATAATGATGATAATTCGCATTAATTGCTGAGAGAAAAGACTAAAATTAGGTTTCTCTATTGCTTAATTGATAAATACATCATATAATAAATAAACACCCCCCGGTGGGAGGGGGATGTGTAAGGGGGATGTTATGAGGAAACATATTCGGCCATATTTATTTTGGATTTTATTAATTTTTTTAGCGGTTGGACTGATTTATCCGGCAATTGGTATTATTGCTTTAACATGCATGATTGCGCCTGTTGCTGTTGCGCCATTTCGGGGGCGGTTTTGGTGCGGTAATTTTTGTCCGCGGGGCAGTTTTTATGATCATGTATTAGCTAAGTTATCGCCGCAGCGAAAAATCCCGGCATTTTTTTCTAACCGGATTTTTAGGGTATTTATGGTTTTCTTTATTATGACTGTCTTTTCAATCCAGATGTACTATGCCTGGGGAAATTTAGCGGCGATGGGTATGGTATTTGTACAGATTATTTTAATTACAACGATAGTGGGAATTGTTTTAGGCCTCATTTATCATCAGCGAACGTGGTGCTCTTTTTGTCCAATGGGTACATTAGCTAGTTGGATTAGTCGGAAAAAAAAGCCGTATCCGCTTTCTGTCGCCAATTCTTGTGTAAGCTGCAAGCTTTGTACGAAAGCATGTCCAATGCAGTTAGCCCCCTTTGTAGCTCAAAAAAGCAGCGAAGGTTTTACGCATAGTGATTGTCTAAAATGTGACCGCTGCGTTGACCGTTGCCCCAAGAAATCGCTGGCGTTTAAATAGGAAAAAGTTAAAGGAATAAAATCCCGATTAAGTGAAAAAGCCGCTAGCTGTCTAGCGGCTAAGCTTTTATAATGTAAATGTGGACTTCAGCATATTTTGTGAAAAAATAATCGATTGTGATTATATGATAGCGGGGATGTGAACATGAATATCTTTCTAAAGTACTTTAATAAGTTCATAACCAAGGATAACTGTAAGAGTAATAAGAGTTGTCCCTGCCTTAATACGACTTGTAAAAGACATGGTAAGTGCTGCGAATGTATTAACTTTCACCGAAGTAAAAATGGCATAGCTTTTTGTATGCATGGCGAAAAAAATAAGTAAGTCAGGGAATTTTAATTTGATAAGGAGCTTGTTATCTTATGCTAAATAATAAAAGTAAAAAAGTATCACCATCCATGGATGAATGGCTCAAAGAAGCAAAAGCTGATCCAGTGGCTTTACAAGAAGGTATGTTTTTAGTGCATAATGGCGTTGTGCGTCAGACCCCTAAAGCCCAAGTACGTCAAGGGGTTAATGATGGCTTGCTGGTAAGCGGCATGAATTTCGCGTATGATGCTGTAAAAGTTGATGCTGCAATTGCTGAAACCTACAAAATGGAGGGTATCTTCTATATTAAGGTTTGGCTGAATGAAGGCCAGCTTACTCTAGGCGATGATATAATGTATGTTCTGATTGGCGGCGATATCAGGCCGCATGTGATTGATGCGTTACAATTTTTGGTTGGTACGATTAAAAATGAATGTGTTACAGAAATAGAACAAAAATATTGAAATAGAACCCATAGACAAGTAATAAAAGAATTAATGCAACAAAAAAGTCGACCACTCGGTCGGCTTTTTTTGTTGCATTAATTTTTTTAGCTGAACAGACAGATTGTAACTCGGGCTGATTTATATTTTTATATACTGCGTATCATGTGTTTCATACAGACCGTCATCGTAAAAAGTAGCAACTAATTTTTTATTGTCTTGCAATAATTGGCATAAATAAGAAACTACATAGTCTTTTTCTCCATTAACTACGTTGGTAATTGCATTTTCGCCGCGCATAAATGTATATGCTTTCATGTAAGCCACTCCTTAAGTAATTTTGTTTGTAGTATGAAATTTCTGGGACAGAGAAACGAGAAGAAACTGAAGGCTAATATAATTAATATTATGCTCCCGCAAAAATGCGAATATACTAACGGGATGGGGGTATATAGAAATATAGTATAAACGTCACAATACTGTTAAAACTATGACAGAAAGATATAGGCTAAAGGCAGGTGAAATTATGACAATGGTAATGGCAGCATATAATGCAAGTGTTGTTCTGCTTGCACTTTCGATAACTTTGGTGGTTGCTGGTATAGCAAAGCTTGTATATGTGCTGTGGCTAAAATGAGAGCATATAATGGATTTTAAACCCGATATTCTATGATCGGGTTAATTTTTTGTGGCTATGCAGATATACAATATATTATGGAAGTGATAATATATAGATGGAGAAAACTTTTAAAAATAAGGCAGAGATATTATTTACATATATATTGTGGTAGGAATATAGATGATTCTTGTCTAATATTATATATATGCTTGAAGCTGTTTGGCAAATAACATTCTATTAAAAATGTAAAATCGGCAGTCGCTGCAATTTATTGCGCAATTGTAAGCAGGTGAAAAATAATGATGAGAATCTCGATAAAGCGTCTTCGGCCAGGAATGATTATCGGCAAATGTATTTTTAGTTCTGACGGACAATTTTTATTGGGTAATGATGTAGTGCTGAATACTAACTATATAAATCGCTTGCGAAAAATTGGTATTGATTCTATTTATGTAAAATCTTCATTACAAGAAGAAGTGGCAATACCGGAAACTGTAAGTGAAGAAACCAGGCAGCAATCGTTAATAGCGGTAAAGAAAGCGCTTAACAGCGTGCAGCTTAATGAAAAAATTAATATTAATGAAATGCGTACCATGGCCAAGGCCATTGTTGATGAGGTTATTTTAAATGGCCGAACGCTGGTTCATCTAAACGATATTCGTACTCATGACGATTATACCTTTAGCCATTCGGTTAATGTATGTATTTTAGCTACGGTGCTTGGGTTAGGCCTAGGCTATAATGAAGCGAGACTCAGGGAATTGGCTCTCGGCGGCTTACTGCATGATTTAGGCAAGATGATTGTTCCTGCTGAAATTCTAAATAAACCAGGCAAACTAACTAATGATGAAATGGTCGTTGTACAAAGGCATTCAGAAAGCGGCTTTGAGATATTAAGGCATCAGCATGATATGCCGTTGCTTGCATCGCATATTGCTTTTCAGCACCATGAAAAATTCGACGGCAGCGGTTATCCTCGCGGTCTTGCGAAGGATGAAATCCATGAATATGCCCGTATTGTTGCAATTGCGGATGTATATGATGCACTGATTTCTGATCGTTCTTATCGTCCGGGCATGCTGCCGCATCAGGCTTATGAAATTTTGCATGCCAGCGCTAACACACATTTTGATGAAGAAATTTTAAGGGTATTTTTCAAATATATTGCTATCTATCCTATTGGTACATTGGTTCAGTTAAATAATGAACAAATTGGCATTGTAACTGAGATTTTTCCAAACCTGCAGGCACGGCCTGTTGTAACGATTATTATTGATAAATACGGAAATCTTGTTAAGCCGAACGAAGTTGTTAATCTGACTGAACAATTATCTTTATTTATTAGTAAAGTAATTGATGAGGAAGAACTTTTTAAATTGGATAAAAGCTTTTTATCAAAGCTTATTTTAACAAAGTAATTTATTATCTGGAAGTGCAGCTATGCCGGAAAAACCAACTGTTAATTGTATGAAATGCAAATTTTTTTATATTACTTGGGATAAGTTTTTTCCTTATGGCTGTAAGGCCATGCGGTTTAAAAGTAAAAATATGCCTTATATAGAGGTTGCCCAAATATCAGGTCAGCCTTGTTTGGATTATCAAAATAAGCAGGCAGAAGTATTAAAATAATACTGCTTCTATTGTATGCCTCTTTAAGCTAAGTGCCATACTAGACTTGAGGTGGCACAAATGATTGGGCGAATTTATTCGTTGGCAATTTTTTTTGTTTTTATTGGCACGCTTTTATTAGGGAGAATTTACTTTATCCAAGTTCATGATGGTACTAGGCTGGCTCTAGAGGCTTTAAATGCACGGGTACAGGGTGTTCCCATAACTTGTGACCGCGGTAAAATTTTTGATTGTAAAGGCAATCTCCTTACAGATACCGCTAAACAATTTAGTCTGCTGGTATTTCCCGCGCAGATTGATGTAAAGGCCGCTAAATATGCTGAACTTATTACTCTACTTGGCATATCAAAGGACGAATTTGCTGCCAGATTCAAGGAAAATCAGTATCCTTTTGTGCTAATTGCCAAACTTAGCCATGGCCTTGCCCAGGAAATCAGTCAGCTGAATTTACCGGGAACACTGGTCATTCCCGAAACCATCCGCTATAATGAAAGTTCTTTGGCGGCACATGTGACAGGGTATATCAATACAGCAGACAACCGGGGCGTCAGTGGAATTGAAGCTATCTATGATGATGTACTCCGCGGCGGACGGCTTGAATATGCGGCGGCGCTTGTTGATGCTAAACAGCATGTTATTCCGGGTCTTGGCTATAAACGGGTAAACATTACCGAAAACTATAGTTCCAATAATGTTTATTTAACAATTGATAAGGAAATTCAGCAGATTACCGAACAAGTACTTGACAAGCAGGGGGGGAGCGGTGCAGTCGTAATTTTACGTCCGGCTACCGGTGAAATTTTAGCCATGGCTTCCAGACCAAATTTTAACGCCAATGATCTTAATCGTTATTTAGAAAACAGTAGCGCGCCGCTTTTAAACAGGGCTATATCTTCCTATCAACCGGGTTCAGTATTTAAAATAGCCGTTGCCGCAGCCGCTTTGGAAGATAACATAGTCAAGCCCACCGATGTTTTTTTTGATCCAGGTTACATTGATGTGGACAACATACGTTTTAATGGCTGGGATCACGCTCAGGGCGGCCGGGGTTATATTTCTTTTACTGAGGCGATGGCCTATTCAAGCAATCCCGTATTTATCACAGTTGGCTTAAAGCTTGGAGCTGAACGCTTGCTGTCTTTTGCCCAAAAGGTTGGTTTTGGACATCATACTCAGCTTAACTTTACCGGGGAAGCAGACGGCAGTTTACCGGAAAAGGAGGCTCTTTATTCGGCAGAACTGGCCAATTTTGCTATCGGCCAGGGGACTTTTGAAGCAACTCCCTTACAATTTGCTGTGCTTGTCGCCGCCATTGCCAACGACGGCATTAAGGTAACTCCTTATATAGCCAGTAAGATCACCAGCGCGGATGGAAAGGTTATTAAAACTTTTTCACCTCCTAAGGGTAAACGCGTACTTTCCAAAAAAACGGCGCAGGAAATGAAGGCAATGCTTGCTGCTGCAACAACATACGGTACGGGTAAAGCTGCCTATGTTGAGCAGTTTGGCAGTGCCGGTAAAACAGGTTCAGCAGAAACTGGCCGCCTGGATCAGCAGGGGCAAGGCGTAAACCATGCCTGGTTTGCCGGGTTCGCGCCCCTTGATAATCCCCAGTATGCGGCTGTTGTCTTTGTTGAAGAAGGAAAATCCGGGGGCGATGTGGCAGCGCCGATTTTTCGTGAAATAATGAGTAAAATATTAAATAATGGCAAGTTTTGATGAAAAGTTTTTGCAACATATAGGCAAATTTGTTTCTTTATGATAAAATATAAAAGCTAATAATTCTAGGGCGTGATGGTAATGGGTGACAAAAAAAATATTTTGGTACTGCACGGACCCAATATAAATATGCTGGGCAAGCGGGAACCAGAAATATACGGAAAAATGACGCTGGAAGCTATAAATTCTCAAATAAAGAAGCGGGCCGAGGAAATTGGTGTATATGTTGATACTTTGCAGACCAATCATGAAGGGGTTATGGTTGATGCCATACAGCAATCGGTAGGAAAATATCAATGTATTGTTATTAATCCGGCGGCGTTTACTCATTATAGTATTGCTGTACGCGATGCAATCGCCGCAGTGGCAGTACCGGCTATTGAAGTTCATTTATCGAATATTTATCGTCGTGAGGAGTTTCGTCACCATTCAGTAACAGCGCCGGTTTGCTATGGTCAAATCAGTGGACTTGGCGTCCAGGGATATCTCTTGGCCCTTGAGGCGGCAGCTCAGCTTATTAACGGAGGCGAAGCTTTGTGAAAAAGCGGCTGGAAAAGCTACGTTCTTTTTTGGAAAGTAGACAGCTTGATGGCATTATTATTAGTAAACCGGAAAACAGACGGTATTTTAGCGGGTTTACAGGCTCAGCCGGTATTTTGCTGGTAACTCATAGTGAGGCCAAATTACTAACTGATTTTCGTTATACTGAGCAGGCAGCCGGGGAAGCTGCATTATACGAGATTATTCTATATGGCGCTCAGGGCATTTATGCTGAAGTAAATAGCTATGCTCATGATTTTAAATTACATAAAATCGCTTTTGAAAGTGACTATGTGACATATGCTGGATATAGCAGTATGATACAGGCGCTGCCTGAAATTGAGCTGGTTCCTGTAGAATTAGATGTACTTCGAAGTATTAAAGATAAAGTAGAACTTAGCTATATAAAACAGGCTGTTGAAATTGCCGATGCTGCCTTTACGCATATTTTATCCTTTATTAAGCCAGGTATCAGCGAACAGGCGGTTGCGCTTGAACTCGAATATAAAATGAAATCTCTAGGCGCTGAAAATATTGCTTTTGATACCATTGTTGCTTCAGGCAAACGCGGTGCTATGCCGCATGGCCAGCCTACAGAAAAGCTGATTGAAACAGGCGATTTGGTAACAATGGATTTTGGCGCGGTTTACAAGGGCTATCATTCGGACATTACCAGAACGGTTTCAGTTGGCAAAGCAAATGCCAAGCAGCGTAAAATATATGAAATTGTACTCGCGGCCCAGCTAGCCGGAGTGCGAGCTGTCCGCGCTGGCCTTGTTGGCCGGGAAATTGATGCGGTAGCGCGAAAGCTAATCAAAGATGCTGGTTTCGGTGAATATTTTGGACATGGGTTAGGTCATGCTGTTGGCCTATTTATTCATGAAGAACCAAGACTTTCACCTAGTAATTCAAGCGTTAAGCTTGAAAAAAATATGGTAGTCACCGTAGAACCAGGTATATATTTACCTGATTGGGGTGGTATTCGTATTGAGGATACGGTTGTTGTTTGCGATGCTGGCTGCGAGGTATTAACAGCTAGTAGTAAGCAATTGATAGAGCTATAAATTCACAATATAATATGGGGGTTATGTAATGATATCAAGTAGTGACTTTCGTACAGGTGTTACAATCGAAATTGATAACGATGTTTGGCAGGTAGTAGACTTCCAGCATGTTAAACCAGGTAAAGGGGCGGCTTTTGTACGTACAAAGCTTAAGAATGCACGTACTGGCGCTGTTGTTGAACGTACGTTTAATCCTAATGAAAAACTGCCTAAAGCACATATTGATCGCCGGGAAATGCAGTATTTGTATGAAAGCGATGGCGAATATAATGTTATGGATAACGAAACCTTTGATCAGATTGTTTTGACAGCTGATCAATTAGGCAGCGCTGTCAATTTCTTAAAAGAAAATATGAATATTTCCATTATGTTCTTTCACGGGAATGTTATTGGTGTTGATTTGCCGACAGCCGTTGAACTCGAAGTTGTTGAAACAGATCCTGGCATTCGTGGTGATACCGCAACAGGTGGTAACAAACCGGCTAAACTGGAAACTGGCTATGTAGTAAAAGTTCCATTATTTATTAATGTTGGTGAAGTTCTTAGAATCGATACCCGCACCGGCGAATATATCGAAAGAGCCTAAAACCAAGAGGCGTCTCAACCTTGAGACGCCTCTTTTATTTTTGAAAAGCATAGATTATTATTCACTTATGTTTTTTTGCCAGCTGGATATACTAAATTCAGTACAAGTAAAGAGCTTAAGGAGGGTTTTTTATGCAAAAAATTAAAGAAAAAGTAGCCTATTTACAAGGTTTGACGCATGGGCTGAATGTGGATGATCATTCAGCTGAAGGCAAGCTGCTTGTCAATATCATTGATGTGCTTGATGATATTGCTGAGGAATTTCAACATATAAATTTGGTGCATGAAGACTTAGAAAATTATGTAGAAAGTATTGATGATGATCTAAATGAATTGGAAGAAGAAATTTACGAATCCGAGGAAGACACGGAAGATGATGACTATGTTGAGGTAAATTGCCCGCATTGTCATGAAAATGTTACTTTTGAATCAAGTGTTTTAGGGGAAGATGATATGGTAGAAGTCACCTGTCCTTATTGCGGCAATATAGTATATGATAATAGTCTAGAGCAGGGCGAAAGAAGCGACACTATTGATGTAAGGCCGTCTAGTGCCAGCATTGATCTCAAACGCGCAATGCATCCTGGTATTTAAAATATTTCCTCAAAATCCCGTTTATACGGGATTTTTTTTGCAATAAAAACGTATAGCATTTGCGGATTTTTACAAACAACGCGTTTTATTTATTTGGCATAAATGATTTTATTTACCATATCTATGTTAAGAAAGGTGATGTGAATGTTATGAAAGATATCTACCCTGTATTAGCACCACAATTAGCATCCATATTGCAACTGGTACAAGCCGATATTCTCGGCGCTGTTACCGAAATACGCATAAGAACTTTAAAACCATTGATGCTAGTACTTGGTAATGAAGATATCATGCTTAGTGCAGCAGGGCAGGTTACGAAAAGTTCCCATGAGGCTTATTTATGTACCGAGGATGATTTGTTAAAAACCTTGCAGCTTATTTGCAAAAACTCGCGGTATGCCGTGGAAGAAGAATTACGGCTTGGGTTTATAACCATAAAAGGCGGACACCGGGTTGGCTTATGCGGGCAAATTGCGTTAGAGCAAAGCAGAATCAAAACATTTAAACACATTAGCGGTATGAACATTCGCCTAGCCAGAGAAGTAAAGGGGTGCAGTCAAAAGGTCCTATCTTATCTTTTTGAAAATAATCAAATAGTAAGCACCCTTATTATTTCGCCGCCGCGCTGCGGTAAAACTACGCTGCTAAGGGATATCATCCGAAATATTAGCAAGGGTATTGAGTGCCTTGGCGTAAAGGGCTTGCAGGTAGGAATTGTGGATGAACGATCTGAGGTAGCTGCCTGTCAAAATGGTGTCCCGACTGTTGATTTAGGACCACGGGTAGATGTACTTGATGCTTGTCCTAAGGCCAGTGGAATGCTAATGCTTATTCGCTCAATGGGACCTGAGGTACTCGCTACAGATGAGCTGGGTCGCCAGGAAGATGCTATCGCCGTACAGGAAGCGCTGCATGCCGGAGTTAGTGTTATTGCCACTGTGCACGGCAAAGATGAAAAGGAAATAAAAGAGCGGCCATATATTGGTGATTTAGTGAAAAATCATTATTTCCAGCGCTATATTATTTTAGACAATACGCCAAAGGTTGGTACGGTAAGACGAATTAGTTCCGGCACAGGCAAAGTTTTATACTGCTTATAGAGCCTGTTACAAAATACACATCTGCGTCGCTCTACCTCAGCCGCTTGCTTGACGTACCCCCGTACGCCTGCGCGGCACGGCTTCCGGTGCGCCTAGCATCTGTGCATTTTGTAACAGTCTTTTAATATTTAATGTTATGTGTTTTTTGAAACACACTTTTATAGAAAAGAGGGGTACTATGTGGCTAAAGCTTGTGGGCAGTCTGTTTATTATTATCGCTGGCAGTTTATTGGGGTTTAATGTTGCAGCACGTTATGCGGAACGGCCGCGGCAAATCAGGCAGCTTATCACTTGTTTGGCATCTTTAAAAGCGTACATATCGTATGCAGCAATTCCATTGCCGGAGGCATTGATTGCTTGTACAGGCGGCGCAAAGGGGGTTATTTCGGACTTTTTCCTAAAAACAGCAGCTATCTTAACAAAATGCGGCTGGTTAACTCCGCAGGAAGCAATGGAACAAGCACTTCAGGTTCCTGGGCTGGTTTTAGAAAAAGCCGAGGTTGAGTTATTAGCCGTTCTAGGCGCTAATTTAGGTGCGGTTGATCGCATTGAACAGGAAAAGTATCTTAATATGATCCATGAACAACTCCAGCAGTTAGAAATTGAGGCCGCACAGCTAAGTGCACGAAATAGCAAAATGTACCGTTATCTTGGTATTTGCGGCAGTCTGACTATTGTAATATTACTTGTTTAAGAAAAGGGGGTAATAAAAGTGGGGCTTGATGTACTATTTAAAATTGCTGGGGTTGGCATCTTGATATCGGTGTTTCATACAGCGCTAAAGCAGGCAGGCAAGGAAGATATGGCACATTTATGTACACTTGCCGGATTTGCAGTCGTTCTGTTATGGGTTGTACAGCTGCTCGGCAAACTTTTTACTACCGTTCAGGATGTCTTCAAGTTATTCTAGAGAGACTGTTACCTGTGACAGAGGGAGTGCGCGCTATGGATATTGTTCAGATCGTCGGCTTAGGTTTTGTTGTAACATTATTAATCCTGATTATAAAACGGGAACGTCCGGAATTTGCTATGCAATTAAGTCTAGCCCTGACCGCAATTATTTTAATCGTGCTGCTGGCCAAAATCAATGTTGTGCTAAATCTGTTTCGTGATTTAGCAGACAAGGCCAATATCAATCAGCTCTATTTAAATACAATTTTAAAGATTATTGGTATTGCCTATATCACTGAGTTTGGGGCGCAAATCTGCAAAGATGCAGGCGAGGGGGCTGTAGCCAGTAAAATTGAATTTGCCGGAAAAGTAATGGTTATGGTTCTGGCCATTCCGATTATAACTTTAGTAATTGATACAATTGTGAGGCTGATGCCATGAAGTTGTTGCACCTAATAAAGAAATGTCTGCTTTTTTCGCTAATTTCCTTGCTGGTTGTTAGCAGCAGTGCTTTTGCCGCCCCCCTGCCTACCGACGAGGTTGAAAGCAAACTGCTTGATAAGCTGTCTGTGGAAAATACTAATAAATTTATCGGTAAATTAAATCAGGAATTAAAAGTAGACATTCCGTCCTTGAATCATAAGACCATCGCCGATATTTGTACTAACGGTCTACAGCTCAACTGGCAGAATATTTTTAGAAACCTTGGCACTGAACTATGTAAGGAGTTAATTTCGAATATTCATTTACTTAGTAAATTATTATTTTTAGCGGTATTATGCGCACTGCTGCAAAACCTCCAGAGCTCTTTTGAAAAGTTTGGTGTAGCTTTACTTGCCTATACTGTCTGTTATATTTTTATGATGACAATTACCCTTACCATCTTTTATAACATGATGGTTATGGCCCGCGATACCGTCGGCAATATGGTCGGTTTTATGGAAGCGCTGCTGCCGCTCTTACTTTCCTTGATTGCCGCCGTCGGAGCCATATCTACAGCTGCGCTGTTTACCCCGCTCATGGTGTTTGTTTTAAATTCAGTAAGTGTGGTTATTAGAGATATCGTATTGCCTTTTTTATTATTAGCCGTTTTTTTAGATTGTATCAATTATCTGTCGGATAAATATCGTCTGACCAACTTGTGCAGTTTATTTAAACAGTGCGGCATGATGACCTTGAGTTTTACACTGGTGCTGTTTATTGGGGTAATTACGATTTATGGCATAACAGGCAGTGCGATGGATGGGCTGGCCTTACGTACGGCAAAATTTGCTACTTCCACCTTTGTACCGGTTGTCGGCGGTATGTTTGCTGATGCCGTCAGTGTGGTAATGAGCGCTTCACTCCTTTTAAAGAATGCGGTAGGCATTTTTGGCATACTGGTTATTGCCATGGTTTGTGTGTTTCCCTTAATTAAACTGCTGGCGTTAACCATTATTCTGAAAGCAGCCGGTGCACTCATTCAACCGGTTGGTGATGAAAAAATGGCAAGCTGTCTTAATTCCATTGGCAATCAGATGCTGCTGGTTTTTGGTGCGGTCGCTACCGTAACATTAATGTTTTTTTTAGTAATTACGATAATTATCGGTATTGGCAATATTACCACGCTGATTAAATAATGGAGTGATACGTTGTGATGGGAGCCGTTACGATCTGGGTAAAAAATATAATTTTAGTCATCTTGTTTGCCTCTTTTACGGAACTGTTACTGCCAAATACCAGTATGAAAAGGTTTATCAGAGTAATTATGGGAATCTTTATTATGCTGGCTATCTTAAATCCAATCCTCTACTTCTTTCAGACCGAGCAGTCTGATGAACATATTGCCGTCCTCGGGGCCAAGGATGAACTTAAAAATTCTAAAACAGATAGCATTAATCAGGTGGTTGATAGTACGGTAACCAAGCGGGACGAACTTATGGGAGGTGCCTATAGAGAAGATTTAGCGCGGCAAATGAGCGCTGTAGTAAAATCCACGGCTGGTGTAGAAGACGCTCATGCCAAAGTCAGCATAGGCGCAAACAGTAAAATCAGTAAAGTGATCATATATGTAAAGCCCAGGACTGCAAGCAGTAACAGCAATATAAAAATAGATAATATTATCATCGGGGAACCGCAGCTACCAGAGCTGCAAGGCAGTTTAACGGAAAAGGTAAAGCAAACTGTCAGTGAATTATATCAAATACCACCCCAAAATATTGAAATTGAGCCATTATCATAAGGAGGTTAACGATGGATGCTTTAGTACAAAAGGCAAAAATGCTGTTTTCAACTGACAGCATTAAAAAAGGTATGGCTAATAAGCGGTTAATTTTATTTGGCATTATCGGAATCTGTTTACTCATAAGCGGCGGATTATTTGATTCTTATAAACAGACAGATAACCAAAAAATAGCAAGGCCGGCGGCGGAGCCGCATCCAGATACCGCGAAACGCACTTATGAAGATATTTTGGAAGCCAAGCTGTCTAATGTATTATCACAGTTAAAGGGAGCTGGGTCAGTGGTGGTAAGCGTAACTTTAGAAAATGGCAATATACAGGAATATGCTAAAAATCTTACGCATGACAGCAAAGTAGTGCAGGAAAAAGATCCGGCAGGCGGTACACGCACAACTACGGAAAATAAAGAAAGTGAGCAAATCTTGGTAAGCAGAGAAAACGGCGCTGAACATCCTGTTATGGTCCAGGAAATAAAGCCGGCAATTAAAGGAGTACTAGTAATTGCTGAAGGAGCATATGATTCTAGCGTAAAAGCAAATTTGACTAAAGCAGTGGAAACCTGCTTGGGCGTTCCTTCTTATAGAGTAACAGTATTGCCTGAGAGAAAGTGAGGTCAGCAAAATGTGGGTTGTAACTGTAAAAAAAATGAAAATAAAAATCTTTCTGCTAGGTATTTGCTTATTGGTGATGGTTTTTAGTGTGCTTGGCTATAAAGTATATGAACATAACGAACAGGCTAAAGTAAATCGTTCTAATGCCATGCAGGTTACCAAGACTTTAACGTCAGAACAGGTTTTTCCTGCCGCTATGCCGGATTTTTTTACGGAATACCGCTTAGAGCGCGATAAAGTCCGGAGTGAACGCGCCGAAATACTTAGGGAAAGCATTAAAAGTGCCAAAACAGACGAGACAAGACAGACTGCACAAGCTGCAATCCTTAGGACAATTCAGGAAAAACAGCAAGAAACAGAAATGGAAAATTTGATTAAGGCCCGCGGCTTTGCTGATGCATTGGTATTTATTCGCGACAACACCGTAAATGCTGTTGTGAAAACCCCCTCGTTAGCGCGTGATGATGTAATACAGGTTGCCGATATAATCAGTAAAGTTTCCGGGGTAAAAACTGAAGATATTACCATTAGTGCCAAGCAATAGCCAACTTAGCATGTAGTTTTTTATTCCTGAAAAACGGAATGAGAAATTACATGTTTTTTTTTGCCAGAGTTGTTTGCATAATTGTTTGTTTTAATGTACAATTATTTAGGAAATGGCGGTGAATATTGATGCTTACACGAGCAGATAAGTTATTGATTGCGGTGCTGATTTTCGCTGCCGTGTGTAGTATTATTCCCGGCCTCACCTCCGTCGCTCATGAGCAGCTGTTTGCCGAAATCAGAGTTGATGGAAAACTAATACGAACGGTAGCGCTCCGCCAGGGTTATTCAGAAAGAATCCGTATTGGCACAAGTCAGCATTACAATGAAATTGAAGTTGCTGACAAGAAAGTTCGTGTAGTTGATGCGGATTGTCCTGATCAAATATGTGTCAAAACAGGCTGGATTAGTTTGCCTTCTCAGCAAATTGTCTGTTTACCTTGGCACGTAGTAATAAAGCTGTCTGCTACATCCCAAAATATTGATGGTATTGCGCGATAGGTGAATTACATGCGAAATTCTATGCGGCCGACACGCCAAACTATACTTTTAGCGTTATTTGTTGCTATTGCCAGTGCACTGCATGTGGCAGAGTCACTAATTCCTGTACCTATTCCGGTGCCTGGCATCAAACTGGGCCTTGCGAATATTGTATCATTAGCTGTTATTGTTATGTTTAACTGGCAGTCTGCTATGCTGGTGGTATTGGTACGGATAATTATCGCCGCGCTGTTTGGCGGTACGTTTCTCGGCGTTACCTTTGCCTTAAGTCTTAGCGGCGCCGTTTTGAGTACAGCGGTCATGGCTTTTGTTTACAAATGGTGGCAACCACCATTTTCGTTAATCGGTGTAAGCATTATTGGTGCGGTTACTCATAATATGGTACAAATTATAGCAGCAGCCTTATTGGTATCAAGCATGGATCTATTGTGGTATATGCCTTATCTGGTGCTTTTTGCCGTGCCTATGGGAATGATTACCGGGATTACGCTGCATTACTTTTTAGCCAAGCTTACTCGGCTGAAATTGGTATAAAGAGGTAATTTCGTTTTAGCATAAAGATATGCGCAGAGTTAAATTCAGGCTGGAGGTATTTAATAATGAGAAGCGGCAATAGTAAAAGCTATTGGCTGTTAGCCTTATTTCTTATTACGGGAGCTATTTTGGGCGGTATTCTGGGAGAAATCATTTCTAATTCAGCATTCATGGTCGGTATAGCGCCGTATTTGGTCAAAACATTTCCGATATTTGATATACCGCCGATAACCATTAATTTGTATGTTATTAAACTGGTATTAGGCTTGGCCTTATATCCGAATCTGATTAGCATTATCGGCATTATCGGGGCAATCTTACTGTTTAGAAGGTTTTAGGAGCTATTATGAAACTTATTTTGGCATCAGCCTCACCAAGAAGAGTGGAACTGCTTCACCAAATGGGGCTGGAATTTAAAATCGTGCCCAGTCAGATAATAGAAGACAATACACTACATATGCCGCCCCAAGAGCTTGCTTCTTGGCAAGCCAAAGCTAAAGCGGTTGATGTTGCAAGTAGCCAGGCAAGTGGTCTGGTGCTTGGCGCTGATACGATTGTGGTACTAAATGGCCACGTTTACGGCAAGCCCCAAAGCCCAGAGATGGCGCGAAACATGCTCTCTGATTTAGCCGGAAAAACTCATGAGGTCATTACAGGCGTAGCCCTGATAGACGCAGAAAACAATACGCAGTGGACTGATTATGCGGTTACCAAAGTAAAAATGGCCGCTTTTGCTGATTGCGAGATTGAACGGTATGTTAATACAGGGGAGCCGCTCGATAAGGCTGGTGCCTATGCTATACAAGAAAAGGGCGCCATGCTGGTGGAAAGTATTACAGGGTGTTATACTAATGTAGTAGGTCTGCCCATACCGCTAGTATACAAGCTCTTAAAAAATGCAGGAATGAATGTTTTATAAAAAGTATGGGCTTTACTATAATTGGAGATAGTAAGTATGTTAGACTAAACGAATAGGGAATAATATAATAGATTTTTAATGGTAAGCGAAAGGGGTCGTTCTTAAAATGAGTTTGTTTGGATCATTATCACGTGATATGGGTATAGACCTTGGCACAGCAAATACATTGGTGCATGTCAAGGGCAAGGGTATTGTCCTTAGAGAACCTTCGGTTGTTGCGATACAGCGTGATACAGGAGAAGTTTTGGCAGTAGGGGAAGAAGCAAAACAAATGATTGGGCGCACACCTGGCAATATTGTGGCAATCAGACCGCTAAAAGATGGTGTCATTGCTGATTTTGATGTTACGCAGGCTATGCTTAAATATTTTATCCGTAAATCAATGGATACCAAATCCTTTATCAGACCGCGCGTAGTAGTAGGCGTACCTTCTGGTGTCACAGAAGTAGAAAAAAGAGCGGTCATTGATGCAACCATTCAGGCTGGGGCCAGAGAAGCCTATCTTATTGAAGAACCGATGGCAGCGGCCATTGGCGCGGGTCTTCCTGTGCATGAACCAACAGGCAATATGGTCGTGGATATTGGCGGCGGTACGACAGAAGTTGCGGTTATTTCGCTCGGCGGGATTGTTACCAGCAGATCTATTCGTATTGGCGGCGATGAAATGGATGAATCCATCGTACAATATATTAAACGTACCTATAATCTGATGATTGGCGAACGGACAGCCGAACAAGTAAAGGTATCCATTGGTGCTGCGCTGATGCCTGAGGTAGATGAAAGCATGGATATCCGCGGACGGGATTTGGTGTCAGGCCTGCCTAAAACTTTGGCAATTCGGTCGCGTGAAGTACAGCAGGCACTCAGTGAACCGGTTTCCGGAATTATTGAAGCAGTAAAGGTTACGCTGGAAAAGACTCCGCCGGAATTGGCTTCTGACATTATGGATCGCGGCATTGTCATGACAGGCGGCGGCTCGCTCCTTAGAGGGCTTGATCGTCTCTTGAGCAAGGAAACCGGCATGCCTGTGCATATTGCGGAGGATGCTTTGTCCTGTGTCGGGATTGGTACGGGCCGGGCCCTTGAAAGCATTGATCTTTTAAAAAGAGTATTAATGTCGCCAAAGAAACTGGGCTAAGGGTAGGAGAAAGGAGCCAGAATGTTGCGTTTTTTTTTCAAAAAGGCGATTATCCTGCTGGTAGCTGTACTAACCGTCTTTTTGCTGGCTAGTTTTGCGGCACAAGGTAAATATCAGGGGCTATTTTTCGAAAGAGTTGTGACAACTGTATTGTCTCCAGTTGAGTATCTTGTAGCAAGGGTAAGTTATAGTGCCCAGCAAGCTGGTTCATTTACTGGCCAGTTATTTACAGTTTACAGCGATAATCAGGCACTTCGTGCTGAAAATGATAAGCTAAAACAAACTGATGTCAATGTTACCGAGTTATTAGCTGAAAATGAGCGTTTGAAAGCTATGCTCGATTATAAAAAAGGAACGGCTCAATTTGATCTTTTGCCGGCTGTGGTGGTAGCTCGCGATCCAGGCAGTTGGACAAATGTGATTATAATTGATCGTGGTAGCAAAGACGGCATTACCAAAGGCATGCCTGTAGTTACCCCGCAGGGTCTTGCCGGAAACGTAATCAACGTATTTAATAATTCGGCTAAAGTACAGCTGCTGCTTGATCCGCACAGTGCGGTAGGTGCGCTTGTTCAGCGTCCTGAATCAAGAGTTGCCGCGATTGTCGAAGGTTATGCGTCTACGCCGATGTCACCGCGCATGGTGAAAATTGCGCGGGATGCGGATATCATTAAAGGTGATAAAATTATTACATCCGGCTTTGGCGGTATCTATCCCAAAGGCCTTTTGGTAGGGGAAGTCACCGATGTTGTTAATGAAGAAGGCGGACTTTTAAAATATGCATTATTAAAAACGGCTGTTGATTTTGACAGATTAGAAGAAGTATTTGTTATTGTAAATTCGCGTGAGCCTGTACCGACCTTGTTACCGCCTGCTGAGCAGCAGCCCAATACCGGTGCTCAGAAAGGGGCGGGACAATGATGATTGTCCTTTGGATTTGTTTACTGGTTGGTGCCTTGATTCTCCAAGCTACGGTTACGCCGCTGATTGCCGTAAATGGCATAAAGCCGGATTTTTTGTTAATCATAGTCGTATCTACCGGTTTGTTAACAGGCAAGGAGCGCGGGGTCGGGCTTGGCTTTTTTAGTGGTTTATTGCAGGATTTGGTATCTGGCAGCAGTTTTGGCGTAAATATTTTGGCTAAAATGGTGACAGGGTTTGTATGCGGCATGGCTGAACGCAAGGTTTTCAAAGAATACATTTTTTTGCCGGCTATTGCATTATTTTTTGCTACGTTTTTTAATGGCATCATCATGCTGCTGCTACTGTTTTTGCTTGGTTATAAAATAGATTTGTTGCCGGCTATACTATATAACATTTTACCGCAGGTAGGGTACAATGTACTTTTTTCAATTCCTGTGCACAAACTGGTCTATAAACTTATTCACGCTAATCGTGACAATCAATATTAGTTGTTTAATTGCGTAGTAAGCTCGTTTACTGCGCAATTTATCTGAAAGGGGGGGCGCTCGATGCTGGTAAAACGTTCGAATTACCGCTTGGATATAATGGTTTTTCTGATTGTGCTGGTGTTTATTGCATTAATTAGTCGGCTAGGCTATTTGCAGGTAGCACAGGGGAAATACTATGAACAGCTGGCAGACGGTAATCGTATCCGCCTTATTCCAATTATGTCGCCCCGGGGAATCTTTTATGATCGAAACGGCATGCAATTGGTATCTAATCGTCCTGGCTTTGCTGTATCACTGCTGCCTATTGCTGGCCCGCTGCCTGATGCCGTTATTGATAAACTATCCGAAATTTTAGCGATAAGTCCTGAGGAAATCAGGGCAAAGCTCAATGTACATACTGGAAACTTTGAACCCATTCGCATCAAAACAGATGTTGGACCGGACATTGTTACCAAAATTGAGGAGCGTCGCAGTGAGCTGCCTGGTATTGTTATTGAAATTCAGCCTGTACGCAACTACGTAAATAATGAATTGGCGGCACATATTTTTGGTTATGTTAGTGAAATTAATGATGTTGAACTGGAAAAGCGTAAAGCTGACGGTTATAAGTCTGGCGATATTGTCGGTAAATTTGGTCTGGAGAAAGTGTATGACAAGACCCTCCGGGGGGTAGACGGCGGTGGTCAGGTCGAAGTTGATGTAAGCGGCCGGCCTGTGCAGGTGCTTGGCAAGAAAGAGCCAGTGCCTGGCAATAATATGATTTTAACAATTGATTATCGCCTGCAAAAAGCGGCTGAAACAGCGATTGATGATCAGCTGGTATATTTACAGACCAAGACAGAGTTTGTTAATGCCAAAGCCGCGGCGGCAGTTGTGATGAATCCGAAAACGGGTGAAATTTTAGCCATGGTTAGCCGTCCTGCCTTTAATCCGAATTTATTCTCACGCGGTATTTCGACCAAAGACTGGAATGCACTAAATGATAATCCCAACCATCCTATGGATAATAAGGCGATATCCGGCGAATATCCGCCTGGCTCCACCTTTAAAATTGTTACAGGAACTGCAGCTTTAGAACTAGGCAAGGTTACTCCGGAAGAAAAAATATTGGATACAGGCAAACACTGGATTATTCCTAAAGGCAATTCGGAAGGAGAGGCTTTAGGCTGGATTAATTTTAAAGAAGCGTTATCAAAATCAGATAATGTTTACTTTTATGAAATGGGCAATCGTTTAGGTATTGATAACCTGGAGAAATATGCTAGAATGTTTGGCTTTGGTGAGCTCACAGGCATTAATTTGCCAGGCGAAGCCGATGGTCTGGTCGCAAATAAGAAATATAAACAAAGGGCTTTTAAAGAAGACTGGTATTTGTCGGAAACATTTGATGCTGCTATCGGACAAGGGTTTCAGCTGGCCACACCACTGCAGATGGCTCAGCTGATTAGTGAGGTCGCCAGTGGCGGACATAGATTTAAACCATACGTGGTGAGCAAAATAGTTTCGCAAAATGGCGATGTAGTCAAAACATTTATGCCTGAGGAAACCGGGAGTGTTCAAATATCTGACCAAACCTTGAGCTTGATTCAAGAGTCACTGCGTTCGGTAGCTAGTGAAGGAACAGCAGCGCAAATATTTGGTGATTTCCCGATACCGCTTGCCGGCAAGACCGGGACTGCAGAAAATCCTCACGGCAAGGATCATTCTTGGTTTGTGGCCTATGCGCCGTTTGATGATCCCCGTATCGCAGTGGTAGTTATTGTGGAGCAAGGCGGCTTTGGCTCTTCGTCAGCGGTGCCAATTGCCAGAAAAATCATGGAAGCTGCGTTTAATATAAATCAGACGCCAGTCGAAGCTTCAAAAATTTATAAACCTAAAATGGCGTTATAACAGAGTGTGCGCACTCTGTTTTTTTACTATATCAGAAAGTATAACATTTCGGCTGTTAAGTTATAGTTCGTTTTACTGTCATTAGTCGAAACGTTACTTACTTCCTTATTGTTTTAAAAACGCATAGCGTTTTATTTATTTTCGGCAGGAAAATATAAAAATACCGCGAATTTCTTTAAATGCGAAGTATATACATATTTAATCGTGATCTCAGGAGAAAAACTATGCAGGAAGATGTCATATTTAAGGGTAGTAAAACTGGTTTACAATTATTATTAAGTGAGACTGCTGATTTTGGAAATATTATACAGCAACTGAAGGAAAAGCTTGAATCAGCTACTAATTTTTTTAGTAAGGGCTGTATAGTTAAAGTGCCGATTGCCAATCGTGTATTGACAACCGAACAGCAGCAGCAATTAACATCACTTTTTGCGGATTATGGTCTAAAATGGAAGGAAGTACAGGATCCATCGGTTAGTGATGAACAGCCAGCAGCTGAACCTACGCCTAAGCCCATGATAATTACCAAAACACTGCGCGGTGGTCAAGAAATTATGTACAGCGGTGCAGTAATTATTATGGGTGATGTCAATCCTGGCGCTAAAGTCACGGCTGGCGGCGATATTGTCATCAGCGGCGCTTGCCGCGGGGTAGCTCATGCTGGAGCTTATGGCGATGAAAAAGCGACGATAACTGCAAAACGTTTAATTGCCTCGCAGCTTAGAATTGCGGATGTTATAGCACGCTCGCCGGACAACCTTGATGATTTTATCCAGCCGGATTATACAGAGACTGCCTGTATCAAAGATGGTGCAGTCGTAATAGAGCCTGCTAAACAGCAGTATACATTCAATTAGTTTTATAGGAGGATTTACAATGGGAGAAGTGATAGTGATTACTTCTGGTAAAGGCGGAGTCGGTAAAACAACAACTACTGCCAATCTAGGAACTGGATTTGCCCTCTTAGGGAAAAAGGTGGTACTTGTTGATGCTGATATTGGGCTCCGAAATTTAGATGTAGTAATGGGTCTTGAAAATCGTATTGTCTATGATTTAGTCGATGTTACCGAAGGCAACTGCCGTTTAAAACAGGCCTTGATTCGTGATAAACGCTATGAGTCGCTGTATTTGCTGCCTGCAGCACAAACACGCGATAAAAATGCGGTCAATCCAGACCAAATGAAAGTACTATGCAGCGATTTAGCCGAGGAATTTGATTATGTTATTATTGATTGTCCTGCTGGCATTGAACAAGGCTTTAAAAACGCCATTGCTGGCGCCGATCGTGCCATTATTGTTACAACGCCGGAAGTATCTGCGGTGCGTGATGCGGATCGGATTATTGGCTTACTTGAATCAGAAGGCAAACATGATCCTAAGCTTGTCGTGAATCGGATTCGCCCGCATATGGTTAAAAAGGGCGATATGATGAATATTGATGATATTATTGAAATCTTAGCAATTGATTTACTAGGAATTATTCCTGAAGATGAATATATCGTCATATCCACCAATAGAGGCGAACCAGCGGTCGTGAGTCCGGTCGCACTCGCAAGCATTGCTTATAAAAACATTGTCCGCCGCTTATTAGGGGAGAATGTACCCCTTATGACGATAGAAAGCAATGAAGGCTTCTTTTATAAACTCAAAAAGGTATTTGGATTTTAAGGAGGTTGGTAAAAGTGCTTGAATTTATTCAGAAATTCTTTGGCAAGGAAGCAGCATGCTCAAAAAATATTGCAAAAGAGCGCTTACGGTTGGTATTAGTACACGACCGAGCCAATGTTTCTCCCCAATTTATGGAAGTGTTAAAGGATGATATGATTAAGGTTATCTCAAATTATATGGAAATCAATGAACAGGAAATGGAAGTCAATCTTACAAATACCAATTCCTCTGTGACATTGGTCGCAAACATTCCCGTCAACCGTATGAAACGCAGTGCTTTTCAGCAGGAGTAAATAGCTTGCTTGCGTTTTAAAGGCACAGTTTAAATACTGTGCCTTTATATTTTCCATATATTACTACCTTTTGAAATTGCTTTTGCTGGACGAAAAGCGGAAATACTATTATAATATACAAGAATGCTCATGCAAGGGAAGGTACGTGTATATGCTAAATCGACGATTATTAAGAAATTTGGACTTTTCATTAATTGTAGTCACATTTGCCATAATTATGACCAGCCTAGTTATAATAGGTAGTGCTACCCATATTAATTCACCGAGTGATGACCGTTACTGGTTTGTGCAGCGGCAAGGAATGTTTGCGATTGCCAATTGTTTTCTGATATTTATTATGCTGCATTTTGATTACAAATCCATCGGGCGAGTAGCGAATACGCTCTATGGTATTAATTTGGTCATGTTGCTCGCGGTCATGGTTGTAGGACAATCAGCGCTTGGCGCACAGCGCTGGATACAAATCGGACCTATTAATTTACAACCGTCCGAGTTTTCCAAGCTAATTATGATTATTGCCCTGGCTAATCTTTTGGATAAGAAATGGGGCAAGCTCAATACCTTTCGGGAAATTATCCCAGTTTTCCTCTATATTGCTATTCCGTTTGTTTTAGTCCTCAAGCAGCCTGATCTTGGGACATCGCTGGTTTTCTTGGCCATTTTATTTGGGATGATTTTTGTAGCCGGGATTAGTATCAAGCATTTAATGCTTATTTTCGCCGGTGGTGCGGCTATCATGCCGATATTTTGGCATTTCCTTAAGGATTACCAGAAAAAGCGTCTTACGGTGTTTATTGACCCTAATGTTGATCCGCTAGGTTCAGGTTATCATATTATTCAGTCCAAAATCGCTATTGGTTCAGGCATGCTGTTTGGCAAAGGCCTGTTTGGCGGAACACAAAGCCAGCTCAACTTTTTGCCGGAAAATCACACGGATTTTATTTTTGCAGTAATTGGGGAAGAATTAGGCTTTATCGGTGCGGTAATCATTTTAATGTTATATTTTATTTTATTGTACCGCGGTATTAAAATTGCCTCTGTTGCGCCAGATAACTTTGGAACTTTGCTGGCGGCCGGCATTACCGCAATGCTGACCTTCCATGTGTTAGTCAATGTAGGCATGACCGCTGGCATTATGCCAGTAACAGGTATTCCTTTGCCGCTGATGAGCTATGGCGTAAGTTCGCTTACGACCAATATGATTAGTGTCGGAATTTTATTAAATATCTACATGCGAAGACAAAAGATATTGTTCTAATAGATGATGTTTTTGTGAAGAGAGGACAAGGAGAAAATCCTTGCCCTTTTTTGTTATATTTATGAGAGTTTGTCATATACATGCAGTAAGAATACGCGCTATGGGGTGGTCAAATGATTAGTCCCTGGAAGAAGTGGCTTAACCATCGGGAACAACCAGATTATTGGCAAACTTCCCCTGATACGTATAGCTATGGCTGGCTTAAGAAAGTAGTGATTGCCGCCCTGCTTTTTTTGGCTGTTTATGAAATGCACATAACGAATACGGTATTCACGCCTTATATTGATAACGGGGTAAAATATATATTAAACACCGAGATTGAGCTCAGTTATTTTGCTGAGCAGGTTAAAGAGTATGCCAGCTTACATAATATAGATTTGACGGCATTAAACAAAGTTAAAACAACTCTGTCAAGGCCTGCTGATCCTTTATTTTATATGCAAAAACCTTCAAGCGGTAAAATCATAGTGCCGTACGGCTGGCGCACAGATGCTGCACTCAAGCGTGAAGTCATGCAGGAAGGAATAATCTTTGCTGCCTCACAGTCTGAAAATGTAACTGCCGCCGCAGCTGGTACGGTAAAAATAGTTACGGAAAATGCGCAATATGGTAAAATACTCATTATTGAACATGGCCGTAATATTGAAACACTTTATGGAAACTTGCGTGAGGTACTGGTAGCAGAAGGTGAAATGATTAGTCAGGGACAGATTATTGGAAAAGTTATTACTAACAGCAAAGTATTGCCTACGGTATATTTTGAAATACACGAAAATGGCAAAGCAATCGACCCGCTGAAGCGACTTAGAGGGCAAACAGCGGAAGGGACGTGAAGTTTTGCAAATTGGTAAAATGGCAGGAATACAAATAAAAATAAATAATTGGTTTATTCTTCTTGCCATTCTTTTTATGTTTTGCGGCTTAGCTACTAAGCTGATGCTTGCCTTTAGTGCGGTGCTATGGCATGAATTTGCGCATATATGGGCAGCATCTTATTTAGGGCTAAGAATACAGGAAATTGAACTATTACCATTTGGCGGGGTAGCCTATATCGACGGTCTTAATGAAACCGGACCGCATAATGAAATAGTAATTGCCGCCGCTGGACCAATAGCCAGTCTAGTATTAGCGGCTGTTATCTATGGGGGAATGTCTTATTTTTCAGCAGGGCAGGAACTTTTATGCTTTTACCTGGAAATAAATATAATGCTTGCCCTTTTTAACTTGCTGCCAGCCTTGCCGCTTGATGGCGGTCGAATACTGCGCAGTATTTTTTATCAGTATGTCAGTTATGAGCGTGCTACCTTCCTAATTATTCGGCTTACAAAAATCATAAGCGTTTGTTTACTACTAAAAACCATCTATGATTACGCATTCCTATCCATGCTTAATCTCACCTTTTTGGTAGCGGCCGTGTTTTTATACACTACGGCCGGTGCAGAAGGTAAAGTAATGGCTTTTCGCCGCATGAAAGTGCTAGTTGGTAAAAAGGCCGAACTTTCACAGCGCGGGATTATGCCTACCATACACTATACTGTGCTGAAAAGCATTGGTGTGCAGGAAATTCTCCGGTTGTTCGGTCCGCATTATTATTATATAGTGTTAGTCATTGATGAAAAATCACAAATTCAGGGAACACTAACCGAAACAGAAATTTGGGAGGGGACCTCCCAGAAGGGAATACATGCTAATATTGGGCAGTTTTTAAGGTAGTGGCAGGATTTTTTTTTGTTTTATAGAATTTAAAGTAGGATATGGCTAAAAATCAGGAATAATAACAGTAAAGAGACTCAAAATGTTTTCACATATTTGGAGGTTATCATGATCAAGCTCGATAATGCTATTTTGCAAAAAGTAACCAAACCAGGCCGTTATACAGGAAACGAATGGAATAGCGTCAACAAGGCGCATAATGAGGTGGCGGTAAAAATCGCGTTAGCCCTGCCTGATGTTTACGAAGTAGGCATGTCTAATTTAGGCCTTAAAATTTTATATCAAATTCTAAATGACCGCAGCGATACAGTTGCAGAACGCGTATATGCTCCCTGGGTTGATATGGAAGCCCAAATGCGCCAGCGCAGCATTCCTCTCTACTCTTTAGAGAGTTTTACACCACTTAATGAATTTGATGTAGTAGGCTTTTCTCTGCAATATGAGCTTAGCTACTCAAATGTACTGAATATGCTCGATTTAGCGGGTATCCCGCTCCTTACTGAGGAGCGCAGTGAAGGAGATCCTTTCATTATTGCCGGTGGTCCTTGTACATATAATGCCGAACCGGTAGCACTGTTTTTCGATTTTCTTGTTTTAGGTGAAGGCGAAGAAATTATTGTCGAGATAGTTGAAAGCTATAAAAAATGGCAGCAAAGCGGAAGAATCGGTGGTCGGCGAGGCTTTTTAGAAGAAGCGGCAAAGCTTGACGGCATTTATGTGCCTTCCCTTTACGATGTTACCTATAATGCCGACAATACCCTCAAAAGCATCAAACCAAACTGCAGCGCCGCTAAACCAATTATCACCAAACGCCTTGTAAAAGATTTGGACAAGGCCGCATATGTAACCAAACCGGTTGTACCGTATATTGATATTGTGCATGACCGCATTATGCTAGAGCTGTTCCGCGGCTGTACGCGCGGCTGCCGTTTTTGTCAGGCCGGTGTTTTATATCGTCCGGTACGGGAACGCCGCCCGGAAACTTTGCTGAAACTGGCCAAGGCATTAATCCAAAATACCGGCTATAACGAAATATCACTTACTTCTCTAAGTTCAGCAGACTATTCCTGTCTCCATGAGCTTATTCACAATTTGATAACCACCGAAGAAGGCGTGAGTGTATCGCTACCGTCGCTGCGTATTGATAGTTTTTCTATTGATTTAGCCAAAGAAGTGCAGCAGGTACGAAAAAGCGGGCTTACTTTTGCACCGGAAGCCGGCACGCAGCGGATGCGTGATGTAATTAATAAAGGCGTTACCGAAAAAAATCTTGAAGAAGCTGTAAGTTCTGCATTTCAGGCCGGTTGGTCTACTGTCAAACTGTATTTTATGATGGGCTTGCCGACTGAAAATGATGAGGATATAGCAGGAATTGCTGATTTGGCCTATAAGGTCCTTGATACATATCGCGACTTAAAGGGCCGCCGCGGGGCCAAAGTTACAGTAAGCGTTTCAGCTTTTGTGCCCAAACCGCATACGGCCTTCCAGTGGTATGGCCAGCAAAGCATTACGGAGATTGAACGCAAACAGCAGCTGTTAAAATCCTTATTCAAAAGCCGCGATATTTCGTTTAATTGGCACGATGCCAGCACCGGTTTCTTGGAAGCGGTATTTTCTCGCGGTGACCGCCGCCTTGGGAAAGTTTTACTGACAGCCTGGCAAAAGGGTGTCAAGTTTGACGGCTGGTCCGAACATTTTAAATATGATACTTGGATGGAAGCTTTTAAAGAAAACGGAATTGACCCCCATTTTTATGCCAGCCGCGAGCGTTCAGCAGAGGAATGTCTGCCTTGGGATCACTTGAGCTCGGGAGTCCACAAGGAATATCTGCGGCGTGAATATGAAAAAGCACTTGACGGCACCAATACCACAGATTGCCGCAGAAATAGCTGCAGCGCCTGTGGTGTATGCGGCGGACTTGGAGTAGAAGTAATTGATTGGGGGACACAAAATAATGGCTAAATTACGCCTCGAAATCACGAAAGAAGCTGAAATTCGCTTTATCTCGCATCTTGATTATGCTAGTGCCATCGAACGCGCCATTCGCAGGGCTAAACTCCCGGCGGCCTACTCAGAAGGTTTTAACCCCCATATGAAAATCGCCTTTGCTTCAGCGCTGGCAGTAGGCGTAACCAGCAGTTTTGAATATATGGATCTGGAACTAAAAGAGGAAATAGCGGCTCAAACTGTAATCAGTGAGTTATCAAGGCAGTTGCCGCCTGGCATTAAAGTACATCAAGGTAAATATATGCCAGACCGCTCAGCGGCCCTAATGTCTATTGTCAGATTAGCCAGTTATACGATACATATTTCGCTGCCGGCAGAAGCTGCGATTATAGAAAATAGCTTGCAGGATTTTAATGCAAAAAAAAGTATACCATATACGAGAAGGTCTCATAAAGGCGTCAAAGAAATTGATCTAAAGGAATATCTGTTGGACGACATCCGCTTTTTATGTACCGCGCAAGAAGTTAAGCTGTCATTAAATATTAAAATTATGCCAAATGGCAGTGTAAAGCCCAGTG
>JAJFUN010000188.1 GCA_021372375.1 Pelosinus sp.
CTTTTGTAGAAATACATAATATAAATTTATATTTACTTTGGGAAATGCGGTGCTTTAACGAAGGGAAGTCTATGTTTGAATTAAATTTTTACCATATAAAGGATATTTGGTTTTATTTATTATCGGCGTTTACTATTGAAATTTTAGCTGGGTATATTTGGCAGTATCGTCAAAGCAAAGGAGCTTTGACATTAGCAGCGGCTTTACTGACGCGTGCGATCTGGTTATTGAGTCTGGTAGTCATCAGTACTGCCGAAGACTTGGAAAGTAAGCTTTTGGGGGTAACCATTCAGCAGATGATGGCAGCGCTGCCTGCTCTTTGGTGGTTGATATTTGTTTTACAGATTACCAACCGCGGACATTTGCTAAACAGGCGGACACTGGCTGCACTTTTGTTGGTGCCTGCGTTGTCCTATTTTCTCCTTTTTACCGATACATGGCATGGCTTGTATTGGAAAAAAATTAGCTTAACTGGGCAAGTGCTCACCTTTACCCGGGGAATGGGTAATTGGCTGATGGTTGGCTACAATTATGTTTTGCTGCTGCCTATTATATACATAAGCTGTCAATGGATAAAGCAGTGTACAGGCCTCCGCCGTCGGCAGGCTGTCATTGTTACCTTAGCGCCGGTCTGCGGCGGAGCTGGCCCAACGATTTGGCTCTTTTTTCAGCATAGCGACATGGTTTCCCTGCTGCCCTTGACTTCTTTGATTACCTGCAGCGTCTGGACTTATGGCCTTTTTTATCTGAGAGTAATTAAACTTTTGCCATTAGCACAGGCCAAGGCGGTAGATATTGTGGGTAACGGTCTGGCGGTCATTGATAACGAAGGCTGGCTTGTTGATTTAAATGCCGCCGCTGCGGATCTATTAGGGGTTACGCCGGGGCAAGCAGAAGGTAAGCAGACTGCTGAAGTTTTTGCCAAGTGGCCTTCTTTAGCTGCGCTATTAAAAGCAAAGCAAGGGGCGATGCACGAAATCTGCCTGGAGAAAGATAATCATATAAACTATTATGAACTGCATATCATAACGCTTTCTGACCGGAGCGGCAACAGCCTGGGCAAAGCCTTTATCTGGAAGGAAATTACTGCGCAGAAAAAGGTGCAGGAGCGGCTTATCGAACAGGAAAAGGCTTTATCCATTATGACGGAACGAAACCGTATTGGCAGAGATTTTCATGATGGGCCAGCACAACTTGGCAGTTATCTGCAAATGGAATTGCACACAATTCTTATATTATTGGCTAAAGAACGGCAAAAAGATGCCAAAGCACATGTCCAGCGCCTCTTAGAGTTTGCGGGAAATTTCAATGAGGAAGTGCGGGAAACCATTGCCGATTTGAAAGCAGGAGTTCCTTCCTCGCAGGATTTTTTACGTCCGCTTACGGACTATCTTGAACGTTATCAAAAAAATTATGGTATTAAGACAGAGCTTGTCCTTCCGCCAGAGCCCCTTGACAGATTTTTGGAGCCTATGATCGCGCTGCAAGTGCTGTGGATTGTGCAAGAAGCTGCGAACAATGTCCGTAAACATGCCCAAGCGAAAAAAGTGCTGGTGAAAATTGAAGTAGCAGACGCAACAGCAGTCGTGATTATCGCCGATGACGGACTGGGTTTTGATCTATCCCTCAAGTGCGTGGGGCAAAACCATTATGGACTGGCAATTATGCGGGAAAGAGCTGCTGAGGCCGGTGGAAAAGTTCGGTTTGAATCCAAACCTGGTGCAGGCACAAAAGTAATCATCGAAATCCCGTTAGGAAAGGTGGAATATAATGAAGGTATTGTTGGTTGACGACCATAGCCTGGTTCTGGAGGGCATCAGAAATTTTTTAGCTGTAAATGACATTGACGTTGTCGGTACAGCCCAAAGCGGCGTAGAAGCTTTGTACAAAATTGAAAGCCTAGAGCCCAATCTTATTCTGATGGATGTGCAGATGGCGGGCGGAGATGGCATTGAAGCCACCCGGATGATAAAGGCAGAGTACCCTGATATGAAAATCGTCATGCTCACCGCCAGCGAAGATGATGACACTATTTTTGCCGCGCTGCAGGCTGGGGCCGTGGGGTATCTACTAAAAAATATGAAACCCGAACATTTTCTCTGGCAGTTAAACAGCTTAAATAAAGGAGACATGCCGCTAGCGCCAAGTTTGGCCAAACGGCTTTTGCAGGAATTTAATCGCCGTCAGCAGGCGGAACATAAAAATAACGCTGAGACCGAGCTGCAATTAACCGATAGGCAAACAGAGATTCTACAATTACTAACCGAAGGCTTGACCTATCGGGTGATGGCGCAGCGTTTAGATTTGAAGGAAGCCACGATTAAATATCACATCAAAGAGATTTTGAACAAACTTCATTTGACCAACCGGGCCCAGCTTTTGCTGTATGCCTCGCGAATGGTGGTAAACGAAGACAAGTAGCCTCTTTTTTACCGGATTATCTTAAAAGTATAGTCGACACTATCCAAAAGTATAGTGCCGACTATACTTTTATTTTTTTTGACTATACGAAAGGTAGGTATCAAGAACAAATTCATTTGTTATAATGATTTTTAATGGAAAAATGTGCCGACAAGAAAAAAATGACATTTTTCTTCTTGCTTTACATTGATTTCAAGGAGGTCTTTTCTATGCAAAGAAAATGGCGCCGCGCC
>JAJFUN010000013.1 GCA_021372375.1 Pelosinus sp.
AAGCGCTTATGTATTACCGAAATGTCTGGGTCTAGTGTTTTGAGGAGTTCGAGGCCTGCATGATGAGTGGTGACCAGCATGCCTTTCAAGAGTCCGGTCTTCGCAAGTATTAAGGAGCCAGTACACACCGTTAATACCAGTTCCGCCTTTGCCGCAACATCCTTTATCCAGTTTAGAAGCCCTTCATTGTTCATTTCCCGTCTTGCACCATATCCACCCGGAATTAACAAAATATCCGGCTGTGGACAATTGGTAATATCATACTCAGGATTGATGCTAATCTGCCCGCGTACAAGCTTCGGCCCAGGTGATACTGCAACCGTATACAGATTAAAGAGCGCACGCGAATTTTGGTTATTGGCGATAGAAAACACCTCGAACGGCCCAAAGAAATCCATTGCTGTTATATCATCATAAATTAAAAACGCCACGTTTTTATAATTCTTCATGTAATCATCTCTCTTTCTTTTCCAGTCCGTACATGTCCTCCACTTTTTCTGTCATAAAGACGCATGCATCTTTAATTCCCTGGTTATAAAAGAAAGGTCCCAGTTTTTCAATAATAAAATCTGCCAAAAATCCCGCCGCCAACGTACCAATTTCTTCACCTTGCTGCTTTAAAAAATAACTTTGGATTTCTTTAATGAACTCGGCTTTCACTTCTTTAGATATTTTGATCTTGGACAAATTTTCACCTCACCCAATTTTTAGAATATTTATTATATTCGTCATAAACTTCACACATCCTGCCCAAAATGTACACTTCTTTACAACAAAAACCAATATTGTCTAAAAATATTACATAAAAAACCACTAGCGCGGTCTTTTAGCCTTTAGACCAGAAATACCATTATTTTGCCTTAGTTCCCCGCTAGAGGGGAATTATTAAATCACAACCATTCAAAAAAAGGTGTATCAAAATAGATTGCTATTTTGATACACCTTTTATACGTATTTACTTATTTTCTTCGCTTAAACAATTCCGCCTGTAGCTCACTTGGCGTAATATTGTGATTGGCCAGCAGCACTAGGCAGTGATACCAGAGGTCAGCCATTTCATAAAGAATTTCTTCTTTGCTGTTATTTTTAGAGGCAATAATGGTTTCTGCCGCCTCTTCACCGACTTTCTTTAAAATTTTGTCCTGTCCTTTTTCAAACAGATAATTGGTATAAGACCCTTCTTGCGGATGAGCTTTGCGGTCCATAATAACACCGTATAGATCCTGTAAAACAGTAGCTACTGATCCGCCGTATACCGCTTTTTCATCAAATAATTTTTCGCCTTGCTGCTCTGTTTCACCAAGTATACGGCTAAAGCAGGATAAAGTCCCTTCATGACAGGCTGCGCCGGTCTGCTCAGCTTTAACCAGCAAGGTGTCGCCATCACAATCATAGTAGATTTCTACTACTTTCTGCACATGGCCTGAAGTTTCCCCTTTTTGCCATAAACGGCTGCGGCTGCGGCTATAAAACCAGGTAAAACCGGTTTCAACAGTCTTTTCCAGCGCTTCCTTGTTCATATAGGCCAGCATTAATACTGTGCCTGTTTTTTCATCCTGCACAATTGCCGGTACCAACCCCTGCTCATTAAATTTAACATTATCAAGATTTATCATAATCTTACCTCCACTCCCCGTGATCTTAAATATTCTTTTACTTGCCGTACAGTAAACTGACCATAATGGAAAACTGAGGCGGCCAGTACGGCATCGGCTTTGCCTTCTGTCAGTACATCATAAAAATGCTCAAGTTCCCCGGCACCGCCTGAGGCGATGACAGGCACATTGACAGCTTCTGATACAGCGCGGGTAAGCGGTATATCATAGCCGTCCTTGGTGCCGTCTTTGTCCATACTTGTGAGCAGTATTTCGCCGGCCCCTAATTTTACAGCGCGCTGTACCCATTCAAGTACATCTATGCCAGTAGGCGTACGCCCGCCGTTAATAAATACTTCCCATTTGCCGGACTGACTTGCCCTAGCATCAACAGCCAGCACAATACACTGACTGCCAAAGCGCTTAGCGCCCTCTCGGATAAGCTCGGGATTTTTTACAGCCGCAGTATTGAGCGACACCTTGTCAGCGCCAGCTTTTAGCATTTTACGGATATCTTCTACGGTGCGAATCCCGCCCCCCACAGTAAAGGGAATAAAGACCTGTGCTGCCGTACTTTCCACAACATGCACAATGGTTTCTCGCTGTTCATTAGATGCCGTAATATCTAAAAATACCAGTTCATCGGCAATTTTTTTATCATAAACAGCAGCCAGCTCCACCGGATCGCCTGCATCTCTGAGCTCTACAAAGTTTGTGCCTTTGACTACCCTGCCGCCTTTTACATCAAGGCAAGGAATAATTCGTTTGGTATACATTCAGCCACCGCCTTTCTATCATACTGCTTCGTCAAAAGCCTCCATCCCCGAGGGAGGTGGCGCGAAGCGCCGGAGGGAGTTTCCCTTTTTATGAGCACTCTCTTGTCAACTAGTGCTACATTTCCTATCAATTAGCGAGCTGCAGCCAGCGCTTCGGCTAAAATTAAACTGCCTGTATAAATTGCTTTACCGACAATTACGCCTTCAACCCCATCTTTTTCAGCTCTTTTAACCGCCAAAATATCATTTAGGTTACTAACCCCGCCTGAAGCAATTATCGGAATTCCTGCAGCACGGGCCAGCGAACTTGTGGCCGCTATATTAACCCCGCTAAGCGTGCCGTCCCGGGAAATATCGGTATAGATAATCCGCTGCACCCCTGCCTTAGCCATATTTTTAGCCAGCTCTTCTGCGCCAATACCACCGGTAACACCCCAGCCCTCAACGGCCGCCTGCCCATCGCGCGCATCAATGCCCACAACAATCTGCTGACCGTATTTTTGGCAGGCTTTCTTGACAAGCTCCGGATTTTTCACCGCAATAGACCCTAAAATAACCCGGCTTACCCCTGCTGAGAGAACCTCGGCGATATTTTCCATCGTACGGATACCGCCGCCAAGCTGGACTGGTATATCAACTGTTTTGCTAATCGCTGAAACCACCGCCAAATTTACAGATTTCCCCGCCAAAGCGCCGTCTAAATCTACAACATGTAAAAATTCTGCGCCCTGTTTGGCCCACTTTACCGCCATATCTACCGGATTATCTGCAAATACTGTTTCCTGATCAAAACGTCCTTCGGTCAGCCTTACACATTTACCGCCACGAATATCAATGGCCGGAAAAATCTTCATATTTTCAGCTCCTTAAAATTCCTTAATATCGAGAGACCCAGGCTGCTGGATTTTTCCGGGTGAAATTGCACTGCCTGTATATTGTTGCGGCCAACCGCCGCTGTTACATCACCGCCATAGTTCGTTACAGCCGTAACAATCGATTTATCTTCAGGCGCTGCGTGATAACTGTGAACAAAATAAACATAAGATTGCGCAGGCAAGTTATTAAAAAGCGGACTGCTTGTTCTAAACTCCAAGCTATTCCAGCCCATATGCGGAATTTTAAGTTCTGGCGCCACAATCTTTTTTACCATGCCGGGAAAAATGCCAAGGCCATTTACCCCCGGTGTTTCCTCACTGCCATCAAATAACAGCTGCAAGCCAAGGCAAATACCAAGAAAAGGAACTCCGCTCGCGGCTACTTTTTTAATTGTTTCCACAAGTCCATACTTTTTAAGGTTTTCCATACAATCCCCAAATGCCCCTACACCAGGGAGCACTACCTTGTCTGCGCCGGCAATAACTTTAGGGTCACTTGTGACTAAAACCTCCGCGCCTAAGCTTACAAACGCTTTTTCTACACTATAGAGGTTACCCATCCCATAATCAATAATTGCTATCATTTTCTCACCTCTTACAACACGCCTTTCGTTGACATAACTCCGACAATGCGTTCATCTTTTATACAGGCTTCTGACAAAGCCCGGCCAAGTGCTTTAAAAATTGCTTCTACCATGTGGTGGGCGTTTTTACCATAGAGTACCCGTACATGTAAGGTTAACCCTGCCTGTACAGCAAGCGCCCGCAGAAATTCTTCAACTAGTTCTGTATCAAAACCGCCGATGCTCCCGCCTGGTAAACTTGCGTCAAAGACCAAATAAGGCCTGCCGCTGATATCAAGCGAGACGAAGGCCAGTGCTTCATCCATAGGGACAAAAGCTGTACCATAACGCTTGATGCCCTTTTTATCGCCAAGCGCTTCTTTTATCGCGGCCCCCAGCACAATACCAGCATCTTCTACTGTATGATGTCCGTCAACCTCAAGGTCGCCTTTAGCCGCCACCTTTAGGTCAAAGAGACCATGTTTGGCCCATAAGATTAACATATGATCAAAAAAACCAATACCTGTAGCTATTTCTGACTGGCCCTGACCATCAAGATTCAGTTCCACTTTGATATCTGTTTCACCGGTTTTCCGTGTAATTACGCTAGTTCGTGTCATGCTCTCTACCCCTTTTCATAAAACGCCTGAACGACTTTCAGGAACGCATCATTTTCAAGCGGCGTACCGATTGTTACCCGCATACAGCCTTCAAGTCCAGGTGCTGCACTAAAATCGCGAATTAAAATACGCTTTTCTTTTAAGTATTTGTTGAGGCTTGCCGCATCTGATACCTTAAACAACAAGAAATTAGCTGCGGAAGGATAGACTGTAATGTCCGGAAATTTTTCAAGTTCTGTCTGGAGACGCTTTCGCTCGCTGACAATACTGCTGATTCCCGGTAAAAATTCATGCCGCATTTGATAAACTACTTCTGCACTAAGGAGGGATAAAGCATTTACATTATACGGTTTTATAGCACGGTTTAGTAAATCAATGATTTTCTCTCCTGCTAAAATATAACCAACTCTGGCGGAAGCCAAGCTATAAGCTTTGGAAAATGTTTTAGCGACAATTACGTTATTATATTTATTTAAAAGGGTAACAGCTGACTTTTCGCCATAAAATTCATGATAGGCTTCATCAATTACCACAGGGCACTTGGCATTTTTAACAATGTACTCAATGTCCTCAAACGGCACTACCGTACCTGTAGGATTATTAGGATTGCACACAATAATTAAATTAGCCTGATTATCATCAGCTGCCTGTAAAAGTTTTTCCCGCTCTAAAGAATAATCTTCATTCAACCTGACTATTAGCGGCTTACTGTCCGTTAACGTTGCATAAATACCATACATTGAAAAGGAAGGAGCCGGAATTACGATGCCGCGGCCTTCTCCGCCAAAAACAAAGCATAGTTTTTCGAGTAAATCGCTTGAGCCATTGCCGATAAGTACATTTTCTGCCTTCAGGCTGAGACTGTCGGCAATGAGTGACCGGAGTTCACGCACACCGGCATCAGGATACTGCTGAAAAGCAAGATAATCAAATTGATTCATCAGGCGCTCTCTTACTAAGGGCGGCAAATTACAGCAATTTTCATTGGCATCAAGTTTGATATCCCATTCCTGTTCATCAACTTGATAAGGCGTAAAAGAATCTAAAACAGTTCTATATGTAAACATCTTTACCTCACTTCTATTCTATCACCTTTGAGACTACTTAAAAATCTGGAGATGAATGCTTTCATCAATCTTTTGTACGGATTTTTATGGCGTTGGCATGCGCGCCAAGCCCCTCAGCCTCAGCCAGACGGATAACATCCCCACTTACTGCTGCTAAGGCCTCCTTAGTATAGGAAATAATACTTGTTTTTTTCATAAAGGTATCTATATTGAGTACAGAATAAAACCGTGCTGTACCGCCTGTAGGTAAAATATGATTGGGACCCGCAAAATAGTCGCCTAACGGCTCCGGTGAATAAGGACCTAAGAATACCGCTCCGGCATGGCGTACGTAAGGTACCATACTAAATGGTTCCTGAGTAAGTATCTCTAAATGCTCAGGTGCCGATAAATTAGCAAGTTCCATCGCCTCTTTTATATTTTTCGCAACAATAATGAGGCCGTTTCGTTCAAGCGACTCTGCTGCTATATCCTTACGCGTAAGGACGGCAAGCTGCTGATTAAGCTCAGTATTAACTTTTTCAGCTAAAACAGCGCTATCTGTAATAACAATGCTTGAAGCAAGCACATCATGTTCGGCTTGGCTCAGCATATCTGCGGCAATATATTTGGCATCAGCTGTCTTATCAGCGACAATAAGTATTTCGCTAGGACCTGCCAGCATATCAATATCACAGTGCCCGAAAACTTCTTTTTTGGCAAGTGTTACAAAAATATTCCCAGGTCCAGTAATTTTATCGACTTTCGGCACTGTTTGGGTACCAAAAGCCAAGGCGGCGATTGCCTGCGCGCCGCCCAATTTAAATATCCGTGTTACACCGGCTTCTTTGGCAGCTGCCAGCACGTTAGGATTTATACTGCCGTCCTTTGCAGGCGGAGCCACCATAATGATTTCTTTTACGCCAGCCACTTTAGCCGGCACCGCATTCATAATAACAGAGGAAGGATACGCTGCTGTACCGCCAGGTACGTAGATTCCCACCCTATCAAGCGGGATGCAGCTTTGACCCAGCATACTGCCATGCTCACGATAAGTAAGCCATGATTTTGGGATCTGTTCTTGGTGAAAAGAACGAACATTAGCCGCAGCTTTTTTAATAGATTCCAAAACCCCAGGTTCTACTTTTTCAAGAGCCTCCTGAATCTCTGCCTCGCTTACTTCGATTGTATCAGCAGAAAGCTCAGCACCATCAATCAGCTAAGTATAATAAAATACCGCTTAGTCTCCATCGCGGCGGATATCTTCCACAATTTTATGAACAACCTGAGCCGCAGTTAAGTCGGCGCCAAAGTTTTTCTTGACACTGGCCCTAGCGCCAGGCCCCAATGTCACTTCGTCAAAAGCAGGCTTCTTTAAGAGTGCGGCAATGTTTGCTGCTGACAATTCTTTGGTAAATACTGTTTTCACTGTGCTGCCTCCTCTGCCATGACGCTTTTTAAATCTTCAACAAGCTTATTAATCCGGTCAAACTTCATTTTAAAACTAACCCGGTTGGCAATAAGCCTTGCCGTTGCCGGAACAATCTGGGCGATTTCCTCCAGATTATTTTCTTTCAGTGTCCGGCCGGTTTCAACGATATCGACAATAAGTTCCGCCAGGCCCACCATTGGTGCTAATTCAATAGAACCATTAAGTTTGATGAATTCCACCTGAATGCCCTGGCTGCGAAAAAAGCGCTCGGCAATATGCGGAAATTTCGTGGCCACACGCAGGTGAGCATAGTCACTAAGTTTTTCTCTTTTGAGTGCCTTGGGAACTGCGACCATCATGCGGCAATAACCAAATTTTAAATCAAGCAGCTCATAGACATCCTTGCCTTCCTCTAACAGTACGTCTTTGCCGATAACACCAATATCAGCCGCTCCATACTCTACATACGTAGGCAAATCAGCGGTTTTTGTTATAATAAAGCGGATTTTTTCTTTTTCATTACTAATAATTAGTTTACGTGATTTTTCACTAAGATTCTCAGCCGTATAGCCCACCTTAGCTAATAAATCGGCTGATAAACCAAACAGTTTGCCTTTAGGCAAAGCGATTGTAAGATAATCCATATCACTAGAAGTCATAACTTCCTCCTAAATTCCTTTAGTTAATTAAAGTATTAATGTAGTGATATATTAACACATTAATTGGTATTCGTCAAGTTTATTTTCACAAAGGATTTTTGGCTGTATATGACGAACTACTTTAAATTATACTAACTTTATGGATATTTTCCAAGGTAAATAAAATGCTCTGCGTTTTTCAATTCTTAAATATACATTCTGATATATTAAAAAAGGAGACATAGTATGTCTGCATTAAAAATAGTTGCTCTCAATTCACTTGCCGACAGGCATAAAGAAACAATCACCAAAGCATATAGCGGCTGCAGCATCATTACCTGCAAAGAAGACGAGCTGAGCGCCCATATCAAAGACGCCGATATCTTAGTCTGCTGGGGTAGTAGTGATATTCGCGCTGCTTTTCCCTCAGCCGCTAAACTCCAATGGATACAAACCTTGAGTGCGGGCGTTGAAGGACTGCTCTTTCCAGAACTGGTAGCCAGTGATATTATCCTGACAAATGCCAAAGGTATCCACGGTATCCCCATTTCTGAGCATGTATTTGCCATGATTCTCACTTTCACCCGTGGACTCCATCTGCTGCTGCGCCAGCAAGCAGAAAAGAGGTGGAAACGCGTACCGACTGAAGAAATCTACGATAAAACAATGGGCATTATTGGTCTTGGCAGTATTGGGCGGGAAATTGCCAAAAAGGCAAAGGGCCTGGGTATGCAGGTGATGGCCACCAAACAGGAAATGACCAAAGAGCTTTTTGTCGACAAACTTTATCATGCTGATGAACTCTTAACCATGCTGCCAGAGTGTGATTTTGTAGTAGCCGCCTTACCGCTTTTGCCCTCGACTAAAAACCTCATCATGCTAAAACACTTTACCGCCATGAAAAGCACAGCCTACTTTATTAATATTGCCCGAGGCGGCATAGTAAATGAGCCGGACTTAATCACAGCCTTACAGGAAGGCTTCATTAAAGGGGCAGGGCTTGACGTATTTGCCGAGGAACCCCTGGCGGAAGCGTCGCCGCTATGGAATATGCCAAATGTAATTATTACACCGCATATTGCCGGCCTTTCGCCTAGTTATTTGGATCGGGCCATAAGTGTGTTCGCCAGTAATCTAACAAGGTTTGTCAACCAAACCGCGATGTTTAATGTTGTGGATAAACAAAAGGGGTATTAGTAATAACGGGGCTGCCACATTAGTAATTATTGCTAATGCGAACAGCCCCGTTTTACTCTGATCCCATCTGAAGCAACTCCCTCCTGCGCTTTGCGCCACCTCCCTCAAGGATGGAGGCTCTTAAAAACATGCTTAATGAGGCAGTTCATTTTATTTATCCTTCGATTAACTTCTGCCGTTCTTTCCTGCTCAGCGATTTTGCAACTAAATCATAAGAATGGTCAATCAGACTCCTAATCTCTGTTTCGGGAATACTACCGTCAAGAAGCAGAGTATTCCAGTGCCGCTTATTGAGATGATAGCCTGGAATGATACTTTGGTACTCGCAGCGTAAAATTTCTGCAAGCTCAGGACTGCATTTTAGCGACAGATTTACCACACCCTCTCTGTTTGATAACAACGCAAATATTTTGGTGGCAACCTTCACGACAATTACATCAGGCCCAAAAGGGTAATCTTCAAAAGCACCTTTTTTCGTCAGGCAATAAGCAAATAATTTTTTTGAGTCCATCTCCCTACTCCTTTTAAAGCACGAAGTTTAGTTAAATAAACCTTTCTATTTAAATAACAAAAATACCTGCCAAATGAACTATAATTTGACAGGTATTTTTGTTATTTATTAATTTCAGATAATCATCAGAATAATGGTCGCTGTTATGCAGCCGAAAAGATAAGTATAGACCCGTTTGGCTAACGCCTTACTTGTCAGCTGATAATTTTGCTTGCCGGCATCCCTGATTATCTGAGCCTTATAATTCATATACTGTACCCACAAATGCCCTACAGCGAGTGCTTGCAGCAGCTCAATTAGAAAGCTGATATCAATCGCTGGCGTCAGGATGTATTTTAGTATATAAAAAGGCAGGCCTATTAGCAGCACCGCCAAAAACACTTTGAGCTTGATGAGACTTGAATCTCGCCAGGACTCCACAATACTTGCCGCCGCCCCTAATTTTCTATCAATAATATAATAGGGAACAAACGCTATTTTTAGAAAAAACCAACCTAAAAGAAAAAGTCCTAGTGCCAATTCAACCGCTCTTAAAAAAGAAAATGTTAATAGTGCGCCAAGCAGCAGCGAAATCTTGGCAGCCAGGAAATTTTCCGCCATAACAATGGTCAGAAAATAGGTTGCTAAAAAGGTGAGGGATATACATATCTGCAAATAGGTTTCTGGCTGCACCACCAAATCAGCTATCCCATAACTTAGCTTATGTACAGCGCGGAGGCCAAGATTCATCAGCCCTACTGCCAATATGAAAATAAATATCCCACCAATCTGAGGTACAATAAGACCAATATTCGCAATAACTACCGATGCCGCTGCAATTCCGAGCCAAAAGGCCGGTTTTTTTTGTAGCTCCGCTAAAACAAACCGATAAGCCTCAAGAATGTCTATCACAAACAACTCGCCACTTCCTTTCTATCCAGTCAAAAAAACTGGCTATATATTTAATATTAGTCATAAGCAATAAAAATCCTGCCAATTTATGGAAATTGGCAGGATTTTTATTGCTTATGACTTATTGCATAGCTTCCCTTATTGCTTTAACCTTACCCACAATATCGCTAGCGCCAACGATTTCGGTCACCAAGGCAATCATCTTTGCACCATGCGCGCGAACATCTTTAATATTATGCTCTTTGATTCCCCCGATAGCGACAAACGGCAGGTCAATGTTTTTTACCACATAATCAAGATATTCAAAACCCACCGCGGCGCAAACATCCTTTTTGGTATGAGTGGTAAATATTGGCCCAACACCAATATAATCAACCCCGGCCGCTAGGGCAGCCTGTGCCTGAGAAGAAGAGTGGGTGGATAGACCTATAATCTTGTCAGGACCGAGCAGCTTTCGCACTTCAACTGGCGGTAAATCGTCTTGACCGATATGAACACCATCCGCATCTATGATCATAGCAAGGTCAATATGGTCATTAATAAGGAAAGTAGCGCCAGCCTCCCTAGTTAATTCTCTGATTTTCACGCACTCATGATACATGTCACGCGCCTTTTTATCTTTCTCACGATATTGAATAAATTTAATACCTGCTGCCAGTAACTGCTCTACAACTTCGATATTGCCGCGACCTGCGGAAAATTCTTCAGCCGTCAGACCATAAATA